>CAJZGT010000006.1 GCA_916048145.1 uncultured Streptococcus sp. | reverse complement strand
TCCTCAACCAAGAAATGGGACGAAATGTGGAAGTCATCCAACGTCAGGGGGCTTTTCTCTTAGTTGAAAATGGGCAACTCCTGCATGTAGAATTGCCTAAAGAAGGTGTTGATGTAGAAACATTCTTTGAGACAAACAAGGTCAGAGAAACCTTATTGATTGCGACTCGTAACGAGGGCAAGACCAAGGAATTCCGAGCTATCTTTGACAAGCTAGGCTACGATGTGGAAAATCTTAATGACTATCCTGACTTGCCTGAAGTAGCTGAAACAGGCATGACCTTCGAAGAAAATGCCCGTCTCAAGGCAGAAACCATTTCTCAATTAACGGGCAAGATGGTTTTGGCAGATGACTCTGGTCTCAAAGTCGATGTCCTTGGTGGCTTGCCAGGTGTCTGGTCAGCTCGTTTCGCAGGAGTGGGAGCTACTGACCGTGAAAACAATGCCAAACTCTTGCACGAATTGGCCATGGTCTTTGAACTCAAGGATCGTTCGGCTCAGTTCCATACAACCCTAGTCGTAGCCAGTCCAAACAAGGAAAGCTTGGTTGTTGAAGCAGACTGGCCTGGCTACATTAACTTTGAACCCAAGGGTGAAAATGGCTTCGGCTATGACCCTCTCTTCCTTGTAGGAGAGACAGGCAAGTCCTCAGCTGAATTAACCCTTGAAGAAAAAAATAGTCAATCTCACCGTGCCTTAGCCGTTAAGAAACTTTTGGAGGTATTTCCATCATGGCAAAGCAAACCATCATTGTAATGAGCGATTCTCATGGCGATAGCTTGATTGTGGAAGAAATCCGTGATCGCTATGTAGGCAAAGTTGATGCCGTTTTTCATAACGGCGATTCTGAACTGCGTCCTGATTCTCCCCTTTGGGAAGGCATCCGTGTTGTTAAAGGGAATATGGACTTCTATGCAGGTTACCCAGAACGTTTGGTGACCGAGCTTGGTTCGACCAAGATTATCCAAACTCATGGTCACTTGTTTGACATCAATTTCAACTTTCAAAAGTTGGACTACTGGGCTCAGGAAGAAGAGGCCGATATCTGTCTCTATGGTCACTTGCATGTGCCAAGCGCTTGGATGGAAGGCAAAACCCTCTTTCTAAATCCAGGTTCTATCAGTCAACCACGTGGGACTATCAGAGAATGTCTCTATGCTCGTGTGGAGATTGATGACAGTTATTTCAAAGTGGACTTTTTGACACGAGACCATGAGGTGTATCCGGGCTTGTCCAAGGAGTTTAGCCGATGATTGCCAAGGAGTTTGAGACTTTCTTGTTGGGGCAGGAAGAAACTTTTTTGACCCCTGCTGAAAATCTAGCTGTGTTGATTGATACCCACAATGCGGATCACGCGACCCTCTTGCTCAGTCAGATGACCTATACCCGTGTTCCTGTTGTAACAGATGAAAAACAGTTTGTTGGGACGATTGGGCTCAGAGATATTATGGCTTATCAGATGGAGCATGACTTGAGCCAAGAAATCATGGCGGATACGGATATTGTTCATATGACCAAAACGGACGTAGCGGTTGTTTCGCCTGATTTTACCATTACCGAGGTCTTGCACAAGCTGGTAGATGAGTCCTTCTTGCCGGTTGTGGACGCGTCAGGGATTTTCCAAGGGATTATCACGCGCAAGTCTATCCTCAAGGCTGTCAATGCCCTCTTTCATGACTTTAGTAAGGAATATGAGATTCGATGCAAATGAGAGACAGGATTTCAGATTTCTTAGAGGGAAAGCAGGGTTTATCTGCCAATTCTAAGCAGTCCTATAAGTATGATTTGGAGCAATTTTTAGATATTGTAGGTGGGCGGATTTCGGAGACTAGTCTCAAGATTTACCAAGCCCAGCTAGTCAATCTAAAAATCAGCGCTCAAAAGCGGAAGATTTCGGCCTGTAACCAATTTCTCTACTTTCTCTATCAAAAAGGGGAAGTGGAAAGCTTTTACCGTTTGGAATTAGCCAAACAAGCTGAAAAGAAGACCGAAAAGCCGGAACTCTTAGACCTAGACTCTTTTTGGCAGGAAAGTAATTATCCAGAAGGACGCTTGCTGGCGCTTCTTATCTTGGAAATAGGGCTCTTGCCGAGTGAGATTTTGGCTCTCAAGGTTGCGGATATCAATCTGGATTTTCAGGTGCTGCGAATCAATAAGGCTTCCCAACAGAGGATTGTCACTATTCCCACGACCTTGCTTTCAGAATTGGAACCCTTGATGGGGCAGACCTATCTCTTTGAAAGGGGAGGGAAAGCCTATTCCCGTCAGTGGGCCTTCCGTCAGCTAGAGTATTTTGTCAAGGAGAAAGGTTTTCCATCCTTATCAGCTCAAGCCTTACGGGAACAGTTCATTCTAAGACAGATAGAAAAGAAGATCGATTTGTACGAAATTGCAAAAAAATTAGGATTAAAAACAGTCCTGACCTTAGAAAAATATAGATAATGGATATTAAATTAAAAGATTTTGAAGGACCCCTGGATTTGCTTTTGCACCTGGTTTCTAAGTATCAGATGGATATCTACGATGTGCCCATTACGGAAGTCATCGAACAGTATCTAGCCTATGTCTCAACCCTGCAGGCTATGCGTCTGGAAGTGACGGGTGAGTACATGGTTATGGCCAGTCAGCTCATGCTGATTAAGAGCCGCAAACTCCTTCCAAAGGTAGCAGAAGTGACCGACTTGGAGGACGATCTAGAGCAGGATCTTCTCTCTCAAATCGAAGAATACCGCAAGTTCAAGCTCTTGGGTGAGCACTTGGAAGCCAAGCACCAAGAACGGGCCCAGTATTATTCTAAAGCACCGACAGAGTTGATTTACGAAGATGCGGAGCTTGTGCATGACAAGACGACCATTGACCTCTTTTTGGCTTTTTCAAATATCCTAGCCAAGAAAAAAGAGGAGTTCGCTCAGAACCACACGACCATCCTGCGAGATGAGTATAAGATTGAGGACATGATGGTCATCGTAAAAGAGTCCTTGACTGAACGAGACCAATTGCGCTTGCAGGATTTGTTCAAGGAAGCCCAGAATGTCCAAGAGGTCATTACCCTCTTTTTGGCGACCTTAGAGTTAATCAAAACTCAGGAACTAATCCTCGTGCAAGAGGAGAGTTTCGGAGATATCTATCTCATGGAAAAGAAGGAAGAAAGTCAAGTGGCCCAAAGCTAGACTTGATAGAGAGGAAAGATGAGTACTTTAGCAAAAATAGAAGCGCTCTTGTTTGTAGCGGGTGAAGATGGGATTAGAGTCCGCCAGTTAGCTGAACTCCTCTATCTGCCACCGACAGGCATCCAACAGAGTTTAGAAAAATTAGCCCAGAAGTATGAAAAGGACCCAGATTTCAGTTTGGCTCTGATTGAGACTGGTGGTGCTTATAGATTGGTGACCAAGCCTCAGTTTTCAGAGATTTTGAAGGAATATTCCAAGGCGCCTATCAATCAGAGCTTGTCTCGGGCAGCTCTTGAGACCTTGTCCATCATTGCCTACAAGCAACCCATCACACGGATAGAGATTGATGCCATCCGTGGGGTCAACTCGAGTGGGGCTTTGGCAAAGTTGCAGGCTTTTGACCTAATCAAAGAAGACGGGAAAAAAGAAGTGTTGGGTCGCCCCAACCTCTATGTTACTACGGATTATTTCCTAGATTATATGGGGATAAACCATTTAGAAGAATTGCCAGTGATTGATGAGCTTGAGATTCAAGCTCAAGAAAGCCAATTATTTGGTGAAAGGATAGAAGAAGATGAGAATCAATAAGTATATTGCCCACGCAGGTGTGGCCAGTAGGAGAAAAGCAGAAGAGTTGATCAAGCAAGGCTTGGTGACGGTTAACGGCCAAGTGGTACGTGAACTAGCAACCACTATCAAGTCAGGCGACAAGGTCGAAGTTGAAGGTCAACCTATCTATAACGAAGAAAAGGTCTATTATCTGCTTAACAAACCACGCGGTGTCATTTCCAGTGTGACAGATGACAAGGGCCGCAAGACGGTTGTCGACCTCTTGCCCAACGTGAAAGAGCGCATCTACCCTGTAGGTCGTTTGGACTGGGATACATCAGGAGTCTTGATTTTGACCAATGACGGGGATTTTACGGATGAAATGATTCACCCTCGTAATGAGATTGACAAGGTTTATGTCGCGCGTGTTAAAGGTGTTGCCAATAAGGATAATCTCCGCCCCTTGACCCGTGGACTTGAGATTGATGGCAAGAAAACTAAGCCAGCTATTTATGAAATTCTCAAAGTGGATCCAGTCAAAAATCGCTCTGTGGTGCAGTTGACTATCCATGAAGGGCGCAACCATCAGGTTAAAAAAATGTTTGAAGCTGTCGGTCTCCAAGTGGACAAGTTGTCACGAACCAGTTTTGGACATCTAGACTTGACAGGACTCCGTCCAGGAGAATCCCGTCGTCTTAACAAAAAAGAAATCAGCCAACTACATACCATGGCTGTAACCAAGAAATAATGAAACGAATTTTAATAGCGCCTGTGCGCTTTTACCAACGTTTTATCTCACCAGCCTTTCCACCCTCTTGTCGCTTTGAGCCGACTTGTTCCAACTACATGATTCAGGCTATTGAAAAACATGGCTTCAAGGGTGTTTTGATGGGTTTGTCTCGGATTTTACGTTGCCATCCCTGGTCGAAAACAGGTAAGGACCCCGTCCCAGACCATTTTTCACTCAAACGGAATCAAGAAGGGGAATGAGGTTGGGCAAAAATATTTTAGTTAATGATAAAAACGCATCCTATCAGGTTTGAGTAAGTCTGATAGGATGCGTTTTATCATGTAAAGATGTTAGTTGATACTCAATGAAAATCAAAGAGCAAACTAGGAAACTAGCCGCAGGCTGTACTTGAGTACGGCAAGGCGACGTTGACGTGGTTTGAAGAGATTTTCGAAGAGTATGAGTTTGAAGTTGCTTATTTCAAGCCTTTTTGTGCGTCTTCAATCATGAGTTTGGTTGATTCAAGTCCGCCTCCGCTTAGATACCAGAGGTCTGGTGTTAGTTGGATGATCTTGCCATTTTTAGCGGCAGGTGTTTCAGCGATAAGGGCATTTTCTAGGACGCCATCGTTGCTTGAGTTGTCACCACCGATGGCAAGGGTACGGTTGATAACAAAGAGGATATCAGGATTGATTTCTTTGACACTTTCAAAGCTGACTTCTTGTCCGTGACGAGAATCTTCAAATTGAGTATCAGTTGGCTTGAATTTCAAGGTTTGGTACAAGAAAGAGAAACGAGATTGGGCACCAAAGGCAGCCATTTTTCCTTCATTGAGGAGAATCGCGAGGGCTTTTTTGTCAGAACTTTCATTTTTAGTAGCGACTTCTTGGATGTTCTTGTCTAGCTTAGCCAATTCTTCCTTGGCTTTCTGTGTACCTGTTTCGCCGAAGGCACTTGCTAAGGATTCAATGTTAGTTTTAGTTGAAGTCCAGTAGTCGTCCTTGCTTGCTTGGAAGAGAACGGTTGGAGCGATTTCTTTGAATTTGTCTACGAATTTTTGTGTACGTAGGGAAGCAATAATCAAATCAGGCTCAAGGGCGGCAATGGCTTCTAAATCTGGCTCAACCATAGAACCAACATTTTTAACTTTTCCAGCTAGGTCTTTGAGATAGGTTGGTACTGTTTTTGTAGGCATTCCCACGATATTCTTTTCAAAACCTAAAGCGCGAATAGTATCCGCAGCACCGAGGTCAAAGGTAACAATTTTTTCAGGAACTTTTGAAAGTTTGACTTCGTCTAGTGAGCTTTTAATAGTCACTTCTGTTGGAGCAGAGCTGCTTGTTTCCGACTTACTAGTGCTTGAGTTTGTGTTTGTACTACATGCACCAAGTAGGAGCAAGAAACTAGCTATTAGGGCAGTGAGGTAAAGTTTAAGGGATGTTTTCATGATTTCTCCTTTTTAAAATGTGATAACGATTTAGGGAGTCTCTAGGTTTTATTGACTAAGAGACAAAGTTTCTTCTAACTCGAGTTTCTGAGTTGCTAGCTATAGATGCAGATCTTTTTGCCATTGATATCAGCCAGCGTGATGGGAATCTCATAGAGTTGACTGAGTAGGTCAGCCTGCATGATTTGATCTGTTCTTCCCTTGCTAAAGACTTGACCGTCCTTAAAGGCGACAATTTCATCTGCATACTGACTGGCCATGTTGATATCGTGGAGGACGATGATAATTGTCTTTCCGAGTTCCTCCACCAGTCGCTTGAGAATCTGCATCATACTGACACTTTGCTTGATATCGAGATTGTTGAGTGGTTCGTCCAGCAAGATAAAGTCTGTATCCTGGGCCAGTACCATAGCGATAAAGACGCGCTGGAGTTGTCCCCCAGACAGGCTATCGATGTAGCGGTCTTTTAAGTCTGTCAGTTCCAGATAGTCCAGAGTTTCTCGGATTTTTTCCCAGTCTTCTGATCTAAGTCGACCTCGGCTGTAGGGAAAACGTCCAAAACTGACCAGTTCTTCCACCGTCAATTTGGCTTGGTAATTGATTTTCTGCTTTAGGATAGTCAGTTCTTGAGCCAGTTCTTGTGAATTCCAACTCTCGATTTCACGGCCTTTGATACTGAGAATTCCCTGATCTTTCTTGGTCAGTCTGCTCATGATGGAGAGGAGAGTCGATTTTCCAGCACCATTTGGACCAATGAATGCTGTCAGTTTCTGAGGACTGACTTCAAGCGTAATACCTTGCAAAATATCCTGTTTTTGAATGGATTTGTCAATGTTTTCCAGTTTCACTGACGCGCCCTCCTGTAGAGTAAGATAAAGAATAAGAGACCACCTACGCTCTCGATGATCATGCTGATGCGAATTTCCAGCGCAAATACTCGTTCAATCAGGGCCTGCCCCAAGGTCAAACTGATAAATCCGACCAGAATAGCCACTATAAAGAGTAACTTATGTCGATAGTCTTTGACGATTAGGTAGGTGAGGTTGGCCAACATAAAACCGAAGAAGGCCATAGGTCCTACCAGGGCAGTGGCCGTTGAAGTTAAAAGTACGATACCCCAGAGGAGCTCTTTCTGTTCTTTTTCCACATCGAGCCCCAATATCTGAGCTGTTTCTCTTTGCAGATGCAAGACATCCAGAATGACTGCTTTCCGAAAGAAAAAGATGGTCAAAGCAAGGATAATCAGAGAACTGATGGCTAGGATGGAAGTGTTGAGATGTTGAAAGGAGGCAAAGAGACTGTTCTGCAGTTTATCGTATTCGTTTGGATCCATCAGGACCTGAAGGAAGGTACTGATATTTCGAAAGAGACTTCCGAGGGCTAGACAAATCAGCAGGATGAAGACCAAATCTTGTTTCATCAGCGTCTTCAAGTAGCCTTGTAAGGCAAGAAAGAAGAGGGATTGAAGCATAAGCAAGACTAGAAATTCTAAGATAGGAGACTTTTCAAGCTGTAGAAATTTGCTTTCAAAAACCAGTAGTAGAGTTTGCAGTAGGACGTAGAAGGATTCGATTCCTAAAATACTTGGCGTCAGAAAGCGATTTTCCGTCAGGGTTTGAAAACTAATGGTCGAAATCCCAGTCGCGATGGCTACCAAGAGATAAACGATGATTTTTTGGGAACGCAACTTCCAAGCAAAGGCTGACAAGTGAGTGATGGGCCAAAAGTAGAGAAGGCAAGCTCCGATGGCAAGAATAATGAGAATCCAGAAGAGCTTGGTATGTTTGCTTTTAGACTGCATCTTTTCGTCCCCCTCTCCAGAGAAGTAAGATAAAGACGAGGCTACCAATGATTCCTAGTAGAAGACTGACAGACAGCTCATAGGGCCGAATCAGAACTCGGGATAGGATGTCGCAAGCCAGAACTAGATTGGCACCGACCAGTGCTACGATGAGTTTGGTCTGACTTAGATTATCTCCATAGCGCTTGCGAACAAGATTGGGAACAATAACTCCGAGAAATGGTAAGCCACCCACAGTAATCATGGTGACACTAGTCGTTAGCGCCACCAAAAAGAGGGCTAGTTTTTCAAGTAAGGAGTAGGAAATCCCCAAACTTTCACTGGTTTCTTTTCCTAAATTCATGATGGTAAAGGTTTTGGATAATTTCCAAACGGATATCAGGATAATGAGCCCTAAGAAGAGCCACTCATACTGATGAGTCTGAATCATGGAGAAGGAGCCCTGGGTCCAAGCTGTCATACTCTGAACCAGATTGAAACGATAGGCGATAACTTCTGTCACAGAACCGATAATCCCGCTATAGATGATTCCAATCAGAGGCAACATCCACCTTTCCTTTACAGTAAAAATGGTCATAAAGGCTAGGAAGAAGAGAGTAAATACGATGGATGAAACAAAAGCAAAGAGCATCTTTTGAGTCAGACTAGCCGATGGAAAGACAAAGAGGCTCAATACCATTCCTAGTTTGGCAGCTTCAGTGGTTCCAACTGTACTTGGAGCAGCAAACTGATTTTGAGTGATAGTCTGCATGAGAAGTCCTGCCATACTCATACTAGAGGCGGTCAGGAGAATGCTGATGGTTCTTGGGAGACGGGACTCTTGAAAGAGAAGCCAGGTCTGCTGGTCGAAATCAAAGAGCTTTCCCCATGAAAAATCACTGGTTCCAATGCTAATAGAGAGAAAGACTAGGAGTAGAAGTAAGCCAATTAAATAATGAGAAAGTTTCATACCCCGTCCTTTCATGTATATTTGGTATCGAAAGATACCTGCGAATATTACTGTAACACGATTTTTCTAATCTGTCAATAAATTTTCTGAAAATTTAATGTATAAAAAAATTCCTGAAAGAACATCTGTTTCTCTTTTTTATAGGAAAAGAGAGTAAAAATCTATCCACCTTCCCGCTATCCTTCTCCTATAAAAAGTGGTAAAATGGATGAAAGAAAGAAGGAACTGAAATGACAACATTATTTTCAAAAATCAAAGAAGTAACAGAACTTGCTGCGATCTCAGGTCATGAAGCACCTGTCCGTGCTTATCTTCGTGAAAAGTTGACACCGCACGTGGATGAAGTGGTGACAGATGGCTTGGGTGGTATTTTTGGTATCAAACATTCAGAAGTTGCGGATGCACCGCGTGTCCTGGTCGCTTCTCACATGGATGAAGTTGGTTTTATGGTTAGTGAGATCAAGCCAGACGGTACTTTCCGTGTCGTTGAAATTGGTGGCTGGAACCCTATGGTTGTCAGCAGCCAACGTTTTAAACTCTTAACACGTGATGGTCGTGAAATCCCTGTAATCTCAGGCTCTGTCCCTCCACATTTGACACGTGGAACAGGTGGACCAACCATGCCAGCTATTTCAGATATTATTTTTGATGGTGGTTTTGTGGATAAGGCTGAGGCAGAAAGCTTTGGTATCCGTCCTGGCGACACCATCGTACCAGATAGTTCTGCAATCTTGACAGCCAATGAAAAAAATATTATCTCAAAAGCTTGGGACAACCGCTACGGTGTTCTTATGGTTAGCGAGTTGGCGGAAGCTCTGTCAGGTCAAAAACTGGGAAATAAACTCTATCTTGGCTCTAACGTCCAAGAAGAAGTTGGTCTCCGTGGAGCTCATACTTCCACAACCAAATTTGACCCAGAAGTCTTCTTAGCAGTTGACTGCTCACCAGCTGGTGATGTCTATGGTGGCCAAGGCAAGATTGGGGATGGAACCTTGATTCGTTTCTACGACCCAGGTCACTTGCTTCTCCCAGGAATGAAGGATTTCCTTTTGACAACGGCTGAAGAAGCTGGTATCAAGTACCAATACTACTGTGGAAAAGGCGGAACGGACGCTGGTGCAGCCCATCTGAAAAATGGTGGTGTCCCATCTACAACAATCGGTGTCTGCGCTCGTTATATCCACTCTCACCAAACCCTCTATGCGATGGATGACTTCCTAGAAGCGCAAGCTTTCTTACAAGCCTTGGTGAAAAAATTGGATCGTTCAACGGTTGATTTGATTAAAAATTATTAAACTTAAGGAGGTGGTAGGGATGGTAGAACCAAACCTAGAAAGCCTTGTAAAAGATCTTTACAATCATGCTCGACATGATTTGAGTGAAGATTTAGTTGCTGCTCTCCTAGAGACTGCTAAAAAACTGCCTACTACAAATGAGCAATTGCTGGCAGTTCGTCTCTCAGGTCTGGTCAATCGTGAATTGCTCCTAAATCCCAAACATCCGGCACCTGAGTTGATAAACTTGGCTCGCTTTATCAAAAGAGAAGAAGCCAAGTACCGAGGAACCGCGGTTTCTGCTATTATGTTTGGCGAACTCTTTAAAATGCTTTGATTCCATTGCGGATCAAAGCATTTTTCTATATGGTGGAAAAGCAACTATTGCTAAGGAGAAGAAAAAAGCCATCCTATTCAGGATAGCTTCTTGGTACTTATACTCAATGAAAATCAAAGAGCAAACTAGGAAACTAGCCACAGGCCGTACTTGAGTACGGCAAGACGACGTTGACGTGGTTTGAAGAGATTTTAGAAGAGTATCAGATTTGTTCAGCGATGACTTTTTCAGCTAGGTTCATAGCGTGGTCAGACACTCGAGTGTAGTGGGAAATGATGTCGATAAAGTTGACCCCAGCTTGTGTTGAACACTCGCCCTTATTAAGGCGTTTGATGTGGGTCTTTCTGAGAACACGCTCCATATTGTTGATTTCTTTATGGCGTTCAATCAGACTTTGAGCTTTTTCAATATCATTGTTTTCTACGCTGTCAAGGGCATCCTTGATAAAGCCAGTGGTTTTTTGATAGATATCAGCCAATTCCTGCAAAGCAGCTTCAGAGAACTCAACATTTTTACGTTGAAGATAGTCAGTCAGGTTGAGAAGAGCTTCTGCGTGGTCCCCAATCCGTTCCAAATCACGGGATGAATCCAGGATGTTGGTCAGAACTTCACTTTCTTTCTGGCTAAGGGTCTCGCTTGAAAGAGTAATCAGGTAACGAGTCAATTTTTCATCAATGGTATTGATGGCTTCTTCTGTCTTGTGTCCTTTTTCAGCAACTTTTTCATTGAGGTCAATGATGTAGTTGTATGAAAGGTCAAAGGCTTTAGAAGCATAATTTCCTAAGTGTAGGAGTTCTTTTTTGGCATTTCCGAGAGCGATTGATGGAGCTTGTTTAATCAAATGCTCATCAAGATAAAGCGGCTCGTACTTGACAACTTCATCTTCACCAGGGATGAGCTTGGTTACAAAGTAGGCCAAGGCTCCGATGAATGGAAATTGTACAATGGTGTTACTTACGTTAAAGGCACCGTGAGAGAAGGCGATGGTCATCTCAGGTGAGAGATGAAGGAGTGCTTGGAAGTACTCAATCATAGCAGTGAAGGGGCCTAAGAAGATTAAGCAAAGAATAGTTCCTAAAACGTTAAAGGTAACGTGGGTTGCAGCAACGCGTTTCGCAGAGACATTGGCTCCAGCTGCCGCGATGATAACGGTTAAGGTTGTTCCGATATTATCTCCGAAGAGAACTGGTAGAGAACCATTAAGGTCAAGGAATCCACCTGCATAGAGACCTTGCAAAATCCCGATTGTCGCAGAAGAAGCTTGGATGAGAACGGTAATCACTGCACCAGCAAAAACTCCTAAAATAGGATTTTGTCCCAAGGTTACCATATACTCCTTGAATTGTGGTAAATCTTTAAGAGGACTCATACCTGCACTGATGAGGTTGAGAGCATAGAAGATTCCCCCTACACCAAACAGGATGCGCCCGATATTGTTTGCTGTTCTGTTTTTTGTAAAGAAGAGGAACATGGTTCCAAGGAAAATCAGGGGTAAAGCATACTCACCAAGCTTGAAACCGATGATAAAGGAAGTAACTGTGGTTCCGATGTTGGCTCCCATGATAATTCCGATAGCCTGTCTAAGAGTGAGAAGGCTAGCGCTGACCAGTCCAACCGTGATAACTGTAACCCCTGTACTTGACTGAATCAGGGCAGTCACGACAATTCCGACTAGAACACCTAAAAGGGGATTGCTAGTGTACTTGTCAATGTAAAAACGAAGGCGATCTCCAGCAGCTTGTTGCAAACCGTCTCCCATGGTCTTGATACTATATAAGAATAGTCCCAGACCACCTAAAAAATGAAATAAAATTTCCTGCCAATTAATGGACATTTCTTTTTCCTCCGAAAAATAATAACGGAATTTCTCCTATTCTATTTTAAAGGATAAAAGTAAATCTAACAAGTGTTTAGATGAAATTTTCCTAAGAAAAGGCAACTTTCTTTAAAAATAGTGAGTAAATTTACTTTCCAAGGGTGGGTTTATGGAATTATGTCTAAATTTTACTGATTATTATCCTAGTTATAGTTTTTATGTTAATTAGATTGACATCGCTTTCATATAGGATAAAATGAAGATGATCCTGTTCTGATGGTTGTCATGAGAACAGTTACTTTTTGCAAAAAAGTAAAGCGCTTACTTTTAATTTTTATTTTAATAGGAGGAAAAGATGAAAGATCTATTCTATGAAAAACGTTGCCGTTACAGCATTCGTAAGTTGTCAATCGGGGCTTGTTCCTTGATGATCGGTTCAGCTTTGTTTACGAGTCCAGTCCTCGCCGAACAGCTCTCAGTCTCTGACACAGCAGTAAATACGAGCGCTCAAGCGACAAGTACTAATGAGACAACTAATCCAGATACTGCAGCTATCGAAAAACAATTATCGGAAGCAGAGAACAAAGTAGCTGAGCAACCAATTTCAGAAAACACTCCAGCAATAACGGATTTGGTTAATGAAAAAGAAGAAGCGAAGCCTGCTCCGACGGATAAAGCTGAAAAACCTGCTCAACCAACTGACAAAGAAGGAGTCAAGCCTGAGGAAGCGCCCCAAGTAGTTGAGAAGAAAGCAGATAAACCAATTCTAGCAGACGTTCCTAAAAATGAAGAAAAGAGTCTCCGACCAAAAGAAATCAAATTTGATACTTGGGAGGATTTGTTGAAATGGGAACCGGGTGCGCGTGAAGATGATTCCATCAATCGTTCCTCAGTTGAACTAGCCAAGCGCCATAGAGGCCAGCTGGTGAATGAAAAAGCAAGTAGAAGAGCCAAGGTTCAGGCGCTAGCAAATACCAACTCAAAGGCTAAAGACCACGCTTCTGTTGGTGGAGAAGAATTCAAGGCTTACGCCTTTGACTACTGGCAATACTTGGATTCAATGGTCTTCTGGGAAGGTCTAGTCCCAACCTCAGATGTCATTGATGCAGGCCACCGTAACGGGGTTCCTGTATATGGTACACTCTTCTTCAACTGGTCTAATAGTATTGCAGATCAAGAAAAATTTGTTGCTGCTTTGAAACAAGATGAGGATGGAACCTTCCCTATTGCCCGAAAACTTGTCGACCTTGCTAAGTACTATGGCTTTGATGGGTATTTTATCAACCAAGAAACAACGGGTGACTTAGTAACGCCACTTGGTGAAAAAATGCGTCAATTCATGCTTTATACAAAAGAATATGCGGCAAAAGTCAACCATCCAATCAAGTATGCTTGGTATGATGCCATGACCTATAAATATGGTCGTTACCACGAAGATGGTCTAGGTGATTACAACTACCAGTTCATGCAAAAAGAAGGTGACAAGGTCCCTGCGGATCAATTATTTGCCAATTTCAACTGGAATAAGGAAAAGAATGACCACTCTGTAGAAATGGCAAAATGGCTGGAACGTAGCCAATACGATGTCTTTGCAGGATTGGAATTGCAACAAGGTGGTTCTTATAAGACAAAAGTTAAATGGGATGCCCTCTTAGATGAAAAAGGCAAGTTACGTTTGTCACTTGGACTCTTTGCACCAGATACAATTACCAGTCTAGGAAAAACAGGTGAAGATTACCATAAAAACGAAGATATCTTCTTCACAGGTTACCAAGGAGATCCGACAGCTCAAAAACCAGCGGACAAAGAGTGGTATGGGATTGCTAATTTAGTTGCAGACCGCACACCAGCAGTAGGCCGGACCTTCACTACCTCCTTTAATACAGGCCATGGTAGAAAGTGGTTTGTAGATGGAAAGGTTTCTAAGGATTCTGAGTGGAACTACCGTTCGGTTTCAGGTGTCTTGCCAACATGGCGCTGGTGGCAGACTTCAACAGGGGAAAAACTTCGTGCAGAATATGACTTTACAGATGCCTACAATGGAGGAAATTCTCTTAAATTCTCAGGTGATGTAGCTGGTAAGACGAACCAGGATGTGAGACTTTATTCTACTAAAATAGAAGTGACCGAAAACACCAAACTTCGGGTTGCCCACAAGGGAGGAAAAGGTTCTAAAGTTTATATGGCCTTCTCTACAACTCCAGACTACAAATTCGATGATGCAGAAGCATGGAAAGAACTGACTCTTTCTGACAACTGGACAAATGAAGAAATTGACCTTAGCTCACTAGCAGGAAAAACCATCTATGCAGTTAAACTCTTCTTCGAGCATGAAGGTGCTGTAAAAGATTATCAGTTCAACCTAGGACAATTAACTATCACGGACAATCACCAAGCGCCACAAGCACCTACAGGTCTCTCTGTGGTGAAGCAATCTCTTAAGAATGCCCAAGAAGCTGAAGCAGTGATTCAATTTTCGGGTAACCAAGATGCAGATTTCTATGAAGTCTACGAAAAAGATGGGGATAACTGGCGTTTGTTGACAGGTTCATCTGCTTCAACCATCTACTTGCCAAGAGTTAGCCGTTCTGCTAATGCGACTGGTTCGACGCAAGAATTGAAAGTCGTTGCAGTTGGTAAAAATGGCCTTCGTTCAGAAGCTGCGACGACATCCTTTAACTGGGGCATGACTGTTCAGGATACGACTCTCCCAAGACCTTTGGCTGAAAATATTGTTCCAGGGGCAACAGTTATCGGTAGCACTTTCCCGAATACCGAAGGTGGAGAAGGTATTGAAGGTATGTTGAACGGTACCATTACCAGTCTTTCAGACAAGTGGTCTTCAGGACAATTGAGCGGTAGTGTCGATATTCGTTTGACTCAACCACGTCGTGTTGTCAGATGGGTGATGGATCATGCGGGAGCTGGTGGGGAGTCTGTTAACGATGGTTTGATGAACACCAAGGATTTTGATCTTTACTACAAGGATACAGATGGCGAGTGGAAACTAGCTAAGGAAGTTCGTGGCAATAAAGCCCACGTTACAGATATCACTCTTGACAAACCAATCACCGCCCAAGACTGGCGTTTGCATGTCATTACATCTGATAACGGAACACCTTGGAAGGCCATTCGTATCTACAACTGGAAGATGTACGAAACATTGGACACAGAAAGTCAAAATATTCCAATGGCTAAAGTAGCAGCTCGTTCACTTGGAAACCATCAAGTTCAACTCGGCTTCTCTGATGTCCCAGCTGGTGCGACCATCACCGTTTACGACAAGCCAGACTCACAAACACCAATTGCAACCTTGAAGACTGAAACTGGTGGCGATCTGGCAACAGCACCATTGGCCTTTGACAAGCAACCAACTCTCCTCTACTATCGTACCCAACTACCTGGCAAAGAAATCAGTAACACCTTGGCAGTAGCGATTCCGCAGGATGAAAGAAAAATTAAATCTGTCAGCCTTGAAAAAGGACCTAGGAAGACAGTTTATAAAGAAGGAGAAAAACTGAACCTCAGAGGCGGAACACTCCGTGTTCAATACGAAGGGGGACAAGCCGACGAACTGATTAACCTTACTCACTCAGGTGTGACGGTATCTGGATACGACGCTCATCAAAAAGGGGAACAAAACCTAACACTTCAATACCTTGGTTTACCAATGTCAGGTGATCTTAAAGTCCAAGTGACAGGACAGGATGAAGGAAAACCAAAAGAAGTAGCGGGCTTGTATATTACTAAGAAACCAAAAACAGACTACCTAGTAGGAGAACAACTGGATCTCTCTGAAGGTCGCTTTGGTGTTCTCTATGATGATGAGACAGAAGAGACTCACAGTTTTACTGATGAAGGTGTTGAAATCACGGGCTACGATGCTCAGAAGACTGGACGCCAGACCTTGACCCTGCATTACAAGGGGCACACAGCTGAGTTCGATGTCTTGGTTTCTCCAAAGGCTGCAGTTAATGATGAATACCTCAAACAAGAAATCACGGCTGTCCAAGGTCGCCATTCAACCCTTGCCTATACCTTCTCAAGTGAGGACAAACAAGCTGTACTAGTAGAGAAACTCAATGCAGCGAAAGCTGTTGCAGAAAACCATGATGCCAGTCAAGAAGAAGTCAACAAAGCCTTGAATGAATTGAAACAAGCTGGAGCGGACTTGGATGGAAATCAACGTTATCAAACTGCTAGAGAAGAATTGGAAGGTTTGCTTGAATCTGTCCGTGAAAAAGATTCTCAAGCTGAGTTGATTGCCCAAGCAGAAGCTTTATTGTCTTCACAAACGCCAACTCCACAAGCTTTTGCGGACATGAAAGAAATGCTGAATAAGAAACTAGCTTTCACAGAAGAAAGCCATCATGTTGGTAGCATGGATCTAAGTGAAGTAACCCCAACAGTTGAGGTCCTCCCTGAACTAGTTGTTGAAACTGAAAAAACAGCCTATGAACGTCAAGAGCTACCAAATGCGAACCTTCTTAAAGGTCAACGTCAACTTGTCCAAAAAGGAGAAGAAGGGCAGATTCATCGTCTAGTAGAAGTAGATGCACAAAGCAATCGTATCCTTCGTACAACAGAAGTTCACAAGGAAGCTGTTCCAGAGATTACCGAAGTAGGTACAAAAGTTCTATCAAGCAATCAACCAGCTGAAGGAGTTAAAGATTTAGTTCTAAAAACTCCGAAATTGGAAATTGAAGAGGGCACAGTTTCCTTCGAACGTCAAGAACGTCCAAATGCAAGCCTTCTTAAAGGCCAACGCCAGCTAGTTCAAGTAGGTGTGGAAGGACAAGTTCGTCACTTTGTAGAAGTAGATATCCAAGGCAAACGCACTCATCGTTCGACTGAGGTAGTCAAGGAAGCAATCCAAGAAATCATCGAAGTTGGAACAAAAGTTCTATCAAGCAACCAACCAGCAGAAGGAGTAAAAGACCTAGTTTTAGAAACTCCGAAACTAGAAGTTGAAGAAGTTGCAGTATACTTTGAACGTCAAGAACGTCCAAATTCAGAACTTCTCAAAGGTCAACGTCGTATTGTGCAAGCTGGAGAAGAGAGACAAATTCGTCGTTTTGTAGAAGTCGATGCCCAAGGCAATCGTACCCTTCGTACAACAGAAGTTCTCAAGGAAGCTCTTCCAGAAATTGTTGAAGTTGGAACGAAAGAAGAGCAAGACTCTCAAAAAACAGGTCAAGCTCTTTTAGCAATACCGACAAATGAAAAAGTAGGTAAAGAACTTCCAAATACTGGAGTAACAAGAAATGCTAGTCTAGTAGCACTAGGAATCCTCGGAGTGATGAGTGGATATGGCCTACTTGCTGGAAAGAAGAGAGAAAACTAATCGATTTAGGATTCTTGCATTTCCTCATAACAACTAAAAACAAGGTTTGACTAATCTGCAGTCAAACCTCGTTTTAACTAGTAAAAATCAGTGGAAGAATGAGATGGGTTAACTAGTTTTTCTTGTATTACTTAGTGATTTGGAAAGGTTTTTCTAGTTTTGATTTTCAGAGATGCTAGTTTTTGTTGCAAGAAAGAACTGGAAAAGTTTAGGGTTTTTCTATCTCTTTTGCTGATTTTGTGATATAATTAACACGTATAAAAAAAGAAGGAGTCATATCTAATGGCAAAATTGACTGTTAAAGACGTTGACTTGAAAGGGAAAAAAGTTCTCGTTCGTGTTGACTTCAACGTACCTGTAAAAGATGGCGTGATTACCAACGACAACCGTATCACTGCAGCTCTTCCAACTATCAAGTACATCCTTGAACAAGGTGGACGTGCAATCCTCTTCTCTCACCTTGGACGTGTAAAAGAAGAAGCAGACAAAGCTGGTAAATCACTTGCTCCTGTAGCTGCTGACTTGGCAGCTAAATTGGGTCAAGAAGTTGCTTTCCTTCCAGGTGTCACTCGTGGTGCTGAATTGGAAGCAGCTATCAACGCTCTTGAAGATGGACAAGTTCTCTTGGTTGAAAACACTCGTTACGAAGATGTTGACGGCAAGAAAGAATCTAAAAACGATCCTGAACTTGGTAAATACTGGGCATCACTTGGAGATGGTATCTTCGTAAACGATGCATTCGGTACAGCTCACCGTGCACACGCATCTAACGTTGGTATCTCAGCAAACGTTGAAAAAGCAGTTGCTGGTTTCCTTCTTGAAAACGAAATTGCCTACATCCAAGAAGCAGTTGAAGCTCCAGAACGTCCATTCGTGGCTATCCTTGGTGGTTCAAAAGTTTCAGACAAGATCGGTGTTATCGAAAACTTGCTTGAAAAAGCTGATAAAGTCCTTATCGGTGGTGGTATGACTTACACATTCTACAAAGCACAAGGTATCGAAATCGGTAACTCACTTGTAGAAGAAGACAAATTGGATGTTGCGAAAGCTCTTCTTGAAAAAGCAAACGGTAAATTGATCTTGCCAGTTGACTCAAAAGAAGCTAACGCATTTGCTGACTACACTGAAGTGCGTGACACTGAAGGTGAAGCAGTTTCTGAAGGCTTCCTTGGTCTTGACATCGGTCCAAAATCTATCGCTAAATTTGACGAAGCTTTGACTGGTGCGAAAACAGTTGTATGGAACGGACCTATGGGTGTATTTGAAAACCCAGACTTCCAAGCTGGTACAATCGGTGTGATGGATGCTATCGTGAAACAACCAGGCGTTAAATCAATCATCGGTGGTGGTGACTCAGCTGCCGCAGCGATCAACCTTGGACGTGCAGACAAATTCTCATGGATTAGTACGGGCGGAGGCGCTTCAATGGAACTTCTCGAAGGTAAAGTATTGCCAGGTTTGGCTGCACTTACAGAAAAATAATTTCAGTCCGTTAGTCTCTACAAAATCCTGATTTTGTAGAAAAAGGAACAAAACTGAAACGTTAACAAAAAGGTGGCTATGTCACCTTTTTGTGCTAGTGGAGGTATTTGTGACGCGGTGGTGGGGCATCAATGGAACTTCTTGAAGGTAATACTCTTCGAAAATCAAATTCAAACCACGTCAACGTCGCCTTGCCGTACTCAAGTACAGCCTGCGGCTAGTTTCCTAGTTTGCTCTTTGATTTTCATTGAGTATAAAGTTCTTCCAGGACTTGCAGCCTTGACAGAAAAATAAGATTTTATAAACAAATCAAAGGAGAGAGGAGTGAAAGTTCCTCTTTTCTTTTGCTCAAAATAAAAACGCTTCCTATCAACTATTCCTCATAAAATCAGCCAATTTATGATAAAATGGAAATAGAAAGTTGAGATTATGAGTTATTTTAAAAAATATAAATTCGATAAATCCCAGTTCAAACTTGGTATGCGAACCTTTAAAACAGGTATTGCTGTTTTTCTAGTTCTCTTGATTTTTGGTTTTTTTGGTTGGAAAGGTCTTCAAATCGGTGCTTTGACAGCCGTTTTTAGCCTGAGAGAGAGTTTTGATAAGAGTGTTCATTTTGGGACTTCGCGTATTCTAGGAAATAGTATCGGTGGCCTCTATGCCCTGGTCTTCTTCTTATTAAATACCTTTTTCCACGAAGCCTTTTGGGTGACCTTGGTAGTTGTTCCAATCTGCACCATGTTAACCATTATGACAAATGTAGCCATGAATAACAAAGCAGGTGTTATTGGTGGTGTAGCGGCTATGTTAATCATTACCCTATCGATTCCGAGTGGCGAAACAATTTTGTACGTATTTGCGCGTGTATCAGAAACTTTCATGGGAGTTTTTGTCGCAATTCTCGTAAATTACGATATTGACCGTATTCGGCTCTTTTTAGAGAAAAAAGAAAAATAATGTTACATTTTATAACATTATCAATTGACGTTTGTCTTTTTTTAGACTATAATAGACAGAAAGAAGGAAATTGTAAATGAAGGAAAAAGAATTTCGCCGAAACATGGCTGTTTTTCCTATCGGCAGTGTTATGAAGTTGACCGATCTATCGGCGCGTCAGATTCGTTATTATGAAGATCAAGAGTTGATTAAGCCTGATCGAAACGAAGGGAATCGTCGCATGTATTCCTTGAATGACATGGATCGTCTGCTTGAAATCAAAGATTATATCTCTGAAGGTTATAATATCGCTGCCATTAAGAAAAAATATGCTGAACGTGAAGCGAAATCCAAGAAAGCGGTGAGTCAGACTGAAGTGCGTCGTGCACTTCACAATGAACTCCTCCAACAGGGTCGCTTTGCTTCAGTACGGTCACCTTTTGGTCGCGGTTAGGCAACCGCAAGTAGTCATACATTAAGGAGAAAACTCATGCCAATCACAGCTGCAGATATTCGTCGTGAAGTCAAGGAAAAAAATGTTACCTTTATTCGTCTCATGTTCTCAGATATTTTGGGAACCATGAAAAACGTCGAAATTCCTGCCACAGATGAACAGTTAGATAAAGTCTTGTCAAACAAGGCTATGTTTGATGGATCTTCTATCGAAGGTTTTGTACGTATCAATGAATCAGATATGTACTTGCATCCTGACTTGGATACATGGACAGTCTTCCCTTGGGGAGATGAAAACGGAAGTGTTGCAGGTTTGATCTGTGATGTCTATACAACAGAAGGTGAACCATTTGCAGGTGACCCTCGTGGTAATTTGAAACGTGCTCTTCGTCACATGGAAGAAGTAGGATTCAAATCCTTCAACCTTGGTCCAGAGCCAGAATTCTTCCTATTTAAGTTGGATGAAAATGGTGACCCAACACTTGAAGTAAATGACAAGGGTGGCTACTTTGATTTGGCACCTACGGACCTTGCGGACAATACACGTCGTGAGATTGTGAATGTCTTGACCAAAATGGGATTTGAAGTAGAAGCGAGTCACCACGAGGTTGCGGTTGGACAACATGAGATTGACTTTAAGTACGATGAAGTTCTCCGTGCTTGTGATAAGATTCAAATCTTTAAACTTGTTGTTAAAACCATTGCTCGCAAACATGGTCTTTACGCAACCTTTATGGCCAAACCAAAATTTGGTATTGCTGGATCAGGTATGCACTGTAATATGTCCTTGTTTGATGCAGAAGGAAACAATGCCTTCTTTGATCCAAATGATCCAAAAGGAATGCAGTTGTCAGAAACGGCCTACTATTTCCTTGGCGGTTTGATCAAGCATGCCTACAACTATACTGCCATCATGAACCCAACGGTTAACTCATACAAACGTTTGGTTCCAGGTTATGAAGCGCCTGTTTACATTGCTTGGGCTGGTCGTAACCGTTCGCCACTTGTGCGCGTGCCTGCTTCACGCGGTATGGGAACTCGTCTTGAGTTGCGTTCAGTGGACCCAATGGCAAACCCATACATCGCTATGGCGGTTCTTTTGGAAGTTGGTTTGCATGGTATTGAAAACAAAATCGAAGCACCAGCTCCTATCGAAGAAAATATCTACATCATGACAGCAGAAGAGCGTAAGGAAGCTGGCATTACAGACCTTCCATCAACTCTTCACAACGCTTTGAAAGCTCTGACTGAAGATGAAGTTGTTAGAGCGGCTCTTGGAGAACATATCTATACTAGTTTCCTTGAAGCCAAACGAATCGAATGGGCAAGTTATGCAACCTTCGTTTCACAATGGGAAATTGATAACTATTTAGATCTTTACTAATATAGAAGAAAGATTGCCTGAGGGCGATCTTTTTTCTTGTGTTTTATATCGAGGTGTGATATATTTTTTATAACGAAGTGCGATATATCGAATTGAATAGGAGGTGGTTATAAATGGAATTAACGGATAAGATTCGTCGAGTTTATCTTCCGATGACGGAAACGGGCTTTTATATCTTGTTCTGTCTGCAAAAGGAAGGTCATGGTTATAGTATTACGCAAAAGGTCAAGGAGATGACGGATTCGCAAGTTTCGATTAGTCCTGGAACTATGTATGGAACCTTGTCAAAAATGGAAAAGGATGGTTTGATTTTCTTTGTCCGCGAAGAGGAAAAACGGAAAATCTATCAGATAACAGACTTGGGACGAAAAGTCTTAGATATTGAATTGAAGCGTATTGAACGGCTCTATAGAAACAGTCGGGAGGAAGGATGATGGAAAAGAAAATTGTTTATCGAATTTTTACAATTGCGGATTATGAGAGGGAGGCTCTATACTTTAGAGAAATGCATGCTAAAGGCTGGAAACTTAGGAAAGTAAGCTATTCTATCTTATTGTTTGCAGTTAAGTATACCTTTGAAAAGTGTCAGCCTGAGCAAGTGTCTTATCAGTTGGACTTTTATCCTATGAAAAAATCAGAGAGAGCCTCCTATT
>CAJZGT010000005.1 GCA_916048145.1 uncultured Streptococcus sp. | reverse complement strand
GCGACGAAATCAACCCAGAAATCAACGAAGCACTTGTCGTTGAATTCTACAACAAAATGCTTTAATTTTAAGATATATCTTACAGAAAGCCTACAACAGTGGGCTTTTTGCTTTGTCTTAAAAGCTTGATTTCTGAGTTTGTATAGAGATTTGCTAGTAAGATTATTTGTGTATCTAAGTCTATCTATTCCAAGAATGACGCGATGTTGATGATATAAATTTGGTATGATATAATGTTCTGGCTCCCTCACTTTAAGGAAGGGAGGTGTTATATATGCTAGAATTATTTTCCCTTTTTCTAGCTCCGTTACTTGTTAACGTACTATCTGAGCTTTTCAAGCTATGGATAAAGAGACGTAGCAAGTAGCATTTAACCCTTTTAGAGGGTAGCAAAAAACCCCATCGGTGGCACGGTGGGGCTTTTTAGTTATATATGCTAGAAGCATTATTTTCCCTTTATGCTTTCATTCTAACACAACCCCTCCGATATTTCAAGCTTTTGTTTTGATATTACTCAGAGTGTGTTTGTGGTTTGAGTCAGCTCAACTGAAATTAGCCCACGCGCTACTAGCCTCCATTCTACAGCAAAGAAATCAACTCTTTTCTAGGGGATTTCCGCCCTCATTTTACTCTTTTGTGCTAAAATAGACTTATAAATTGAAAATAAGGAATGTTTATGAAATCGGGTAATGGTTTTTGGAAAGGTTGTCTCTATTTTTGGGGCTTCTTGTTCTTGTTGGGACTCTTGGTTCAATATGCTCTTCCGCTTGCGGCTTGTGTCCTACTGGGTTATGGCGGTTACCGTCTCTACAAACGTTGGCGCTATCCTCTTTTGCAGGATCGTTCGCTCGACGATCGGATTGAGCTTTTAAAAGCTCGGATTCGTCAGGAGGACAAAGATATTCAGCAACTAGAGGAAACTTTAGTAGAAAAAGGTTCAGCTTCCTATAAGAGTCTGGCCAATCAAGTATTAATCGAACTGCGGGAAATCCATCAGGAGGCGGATCATCTCAAGTCCTATATCGATGCTGATGTCTACAACCGTATTGACAAAAAGGTTCGTACAGTAAGGGCAAACATCGATGTTCAGCTAGAACGTTTGGATAGAGAAAGTCAAGTAGATCTTGAAAATGCGGAACCAGAGGAATTAGCTCCAGAATTATCCCAGGCCTTGGCCAATATTGCTATTGACCATCAGGCCATTTTAGACAAGATTGCTACCTCTGCTGATGGTGATAAGGAAGAATTGACGGCCATTCATAGTTTGAAGATGGAGAAGTTCAAAACGATTCTAGAAGGCTATTTAAAGATTAAGGCCAATCCGAAGAACTATAATCGGGCAGAAGAACGCTTAGAGCAAGCTAAAGCAGCTATCGAACAATTTGACCTTGAGCTGGACCAGGTCTTGAGAGAACTCAATGAAACAGATATGCGTGATTTTGATATCAGTCTGCGTATCCTAGAAAAAAATCGTAAAGAATAGGTTAGAAACAAAGGAGTAACCATGACAGAATTTAATTTTGATATTGACCAGATTGCTAATAATACGGTAGCTAAGGTGGATAAAACAACCCAAATCATCGAGACCAATACTGGCTCAGACAAGACCTTGACCTTTCTTGAAAAGTTGAGCCCTGAGCAGCAAGAGGGAATCAAGGCGCACGTGCCCCAGTTAGTAGACCAGTTTGTCACCAATCAAAATGCTCTTTTGGATTTTGGACAATCTGCTGTAGAAGGCGTGAACAATACAGTCAATCGTATCTTGTCAGAACAAAAGAAACTGCAGATTCCCCAAGTAGATGACTTACTCAAGAATACCAACCGTGAGTTGCAAGGCTTTGTCGTCAAATACAAGAACGCTGAGATTGCTGAGTTAGAAGAAAAGCCAAACTTTTTGCAACGATTGTTTAACAAGAGTAAAAATACGCTACAAGAATTTTACTTTGACTCAAAAACAGTGGAGCAAAAGCTTGATGGCATGGCTGCTGCAGTGGTCAAGCAAGAAGATGTCTTAGCTCGAAATATCGTCTCTGCTGAGATGTTGATTGAGGACAATACCAAATCCATTGAAAATCTAGTGGGAGTGATTTCTTTTATCGAAGCTAGCCAGACAGAAGCTGGCAATCGCGCTGCCGAACTGAAAGCTCAAGCTGACCAACTCGATACAAGTACGGTAGAATACCAAACCAAGTCACAAGAATTGGCCCGCATGGCTGAAGTGGTCAATACCCTCGAACAACAGCACACCGAGTATGTCAGCCGTCTCTATGTGGCCTGGGCAACAACACCTCAGATGCGCAATCTTGTGAAGGTGTCATCTGATATGCGCCAAAAATTGGGCATGCTTCGTCGCAATACGATTCCTACAATGAAGCTTTCCATTGCCCAACTTGGTATTTTGCAACAATCAATGAAATCAGGTGTCGTGGCAGATGCCATTGTCAATGCCAATAATGCTGCTCTTCAGATGCTAGCTGAAACCAGCAAGGAAGTGATTCCGCAGATGGAGAGAATTGCCCAAAGCCCGACAGTCGCTGTTGAGTCTGTTACAAAACTGGCTGAAAGTCTGGTCGCTCAAAACCAAGGTATCGTCGCAGCTATCGAATTGGGCCGTCAGAAACGTGCCCAACTAGAAACAACCATTGTCAAGTCCGCAGAAATGATCAACGATTCTGTCAAACTCCGCGATGAAAAAATCGTCCAAGCCCTTCTAGACCAAGGCAAGGCCGCCCAGAAAGAAGTACAAGAATAATACAAGTCCCCTGTAAGTAGATTTGCAGGGGACTTGGTTTTTTCTATATATCCGAACATCTAATTTATTTCATAAATAATGTAGTCATTCGAATGATTTTTATTACAATGTACTGAAATTAACAAAAGAAAAAACGCTTGAAATCCTTAGATAAATAAAGTGGATGGTGAGGAGTCCCATTTTTATTCCGTTTTAAGCAAACTAGATCTGGAAGTGAATCCATAAGAATTTTAGCAAGATTTAAGAGTTTATCATGGTTTCCCCAACAAGCGATAACTAAATTTGACTCAGACACACACTTTTGAATATAACTGTCATTGTCTGGTCCAACTGGATCTTCCACTCTTTTAAGTAAAGATGGATCAGTACTTCTAAATGCAAAGAGATTCGCCATGATTAATTTACCATATCCCCATCTTTTTGCGTAACCTATACATTTTCGAATAGTCTCATCGTTCGCCTCCTCATCTTCTGTCGAAGGGCTTAATCCAATGAATGCCACTGTTGGTTTTGTTTTATCCTAAGTTCGCATGAGGGCATATCTATACTTTCTATCAATTGATATAAGCGCTCTTTCCTATTTATTTCTTAATCTATTTTTTCATTTTTAACTTCTAATTATTTCACTTTTAAAATAAGATTAAAGGCAATCGCCAGGACATAAAGCATTACTGGCACTATTAATGCATTGACTTTAAACTTTTTTTGATAAATACCAATTAAAGTAAAAAATAGAATGACACTTGCTACAACATATAACATATATTTCTCCTAATCTATACAACCCGAATCAACTCAATGGACTGTTTGTTGTTTCTTACCCAAAAGCCTTTCCTACATGCCCTCCGTAATAGTGTGAAATACTAACTTGGTGAGCCATTGTATTATAATTACCAGTCCAGAAGATACTATTTTCTCCATCCTTGGTTGATTTTACGATAAACTGAACAACGTCAGATACACTTGATTCGTAAACCTCAATATCGTCAACATTCACATCATATCCGTTTTGTTGGAATGACACTGCAAAAGCCATAATCATGTCTTGTTTGGCCATTTTAAGATGCTTTTCAATAGAGTAGTCGATCTCTACGATATTTGCAGTCTTACATTCCTTGATAACAACCTTAAAAGCCTCTTTCACTTCTTTTTCGAGACTAGGTTCTACTTTATGTCCTGCCATTTCGAGAGATTTGAAAGCTTCATTGTAACTCTTATCGTCTTCTGTGATTTCTTCTCTTAATTTCCCTTTTTCTTGTTGCTTTTTCTCCACATTATTTTGTGTGGTTTCTGTTTGTTGAATAGTTTGCTCAGTTGTTTGTTGTGCTGTTTCATTTTCTGTTTTCATATGTTTAAGATAAAATACTCCTGAAACATTTCCAACAACGATCACACTTATCAGGACAACGCCTATTAAGAATATACTTTTTAATTTAAACATCAATTACTCTCCTCCTCATCTTTTGGTAAATCAACAATAAAACAAACCAAGAGAGCAGGAGCAAGAAAACATAGTATCATAGAAAGAATACAGTCAACAATCGCCTTACCTAGTTCTTTCGTTTCACCTGCTATAGTCACCCCTCCATGTACTGTCATAAGAAAATAATCCTTATACAATAAATAGCCGATAGATACTGTCGCAAATAAAGTAAATGCGATCATCCATTTAAACAAGCGCTCTACCTTAGAAGTGTATTCCTTATATTCTTTATCTTTCTTGGCTTGGATAATAGCTTGTTTTCTTGCTTCTTCCGCTCTTTCCTTTTCAGCTTCTTTTTCAAAATGTTTTTGTTTTAAAATTTCAAGACGCTCTTCAAGAGGAAGTCCCTCTAATTCGTCTTTTGGTGTGTCTGGATAATCATTAAAAAGGTCATGTTCCATCATTTTTCTTTCCTTTCTTTTTGCTACAATTTATAACTTCTCAGAATCTACCTGCAACATAAACGACTATAGATAAAATTCCTCAAAAAATTGCATCCCTTTTAATATTTGTTTCGTCTTTTCATTACTGTTAATTAGCGTCCAGTGAGTCCAAGTATTACTGCAGATAAAAAATAAACAATACCCCAGAAGAGTATGCAGAATAGAATCACTAGAAAACCAGCCAAAACTGGTATTAATTCAACTAAGAAATTGAAAATACTTAATAATAGGGAATAAATAGGGACGATAACTCCTAACCCTAAAATAAGAGATATCGGAATAAAAAATTGAAAGGCAATACCGAAAATACTGATCATCCTAAGCGCTCGTCCATTAACCTTTTCATTATATTCTCCACTTAAGAGATATATAGCTGTGAAACATCCAGTCAAGCAAGACAGAATTAAAAGAAAATAATCTAAATCAAGGTTCATTTTAACTCTCAATGGTTCTGTGAAGTTGCTCAATGAGAATATTACAAAAGTACCAATTATTTGCCATAATAGAATAAAAAATCCTAACTCAATCCCTTTTAAAATTGGGTGCATCATAAGTGTTTCTACATAATCAATTAAAAATAAATAAATGCTCTCCACCATTATAATATATCTCCTTATCAATCTTATTATTCTATTTTACATAATTTCTGGTTTTCTAGCAAATTTTTCTGAAATAAAGTTTAACTTTTTTATCACCAACTTAAAAATCAAAGAATAGACTATCAGAATCGCGATTTAATAAGAACACGCCCTAAATAATGTTTTAAAATAATACTGCTTACTGTCTAACTCCTTGCTTTTTTAGCAGTATATCTGATATACTATAATTGTACAGATGAGATATCAGTACAAAATAAATAACTTTTCAGTTTGGTTAATTTTTCAAATTTCTTTATTTTGAAAACTTTTTCCTCCTTTCTGTTAGTATTTCATTTTAACTTCCTTTAATTTAAGCTATTAGATAGTTTTTAAAATAACTTTCTCTACTGTCTTTCTAGTAATAAAATGTAAAGTATAGTATTATGCCTAAAATTTTAATACTATCTTTGCTAATAAAATAGAAAAAGCACTGTCAACTTCCTCCGACAGTGCTTTTTTGTTGCTATTAAAACTTAAAATTGAAATGTATCATTAAAACTATTGTTTAAAATCATTCCTTTTGGTTTCAATCACTTTCACAGCAGCTTTTACTACATGAAATTCATCAATCAATTTACTAATGAGTTCGTAGTTTTGTTGGCTTACTCTTCCTTTCATTAATTTTTCAGCAGCTTGATTAAATTCAGTCAAATGTTCTTTAACACTCAGTAACATTTCTTTTGTATCTTTTAAATAATATTTCCTTGATAATTTCTCAACTTCTTGTTTAAATAAGTCAACGTTATTATCGTGTATGGTAATCTTTTTCCCTTCAGCCACCAAATCATTCGCTTCATAACAAGTAATAAATTTACGTTCAATTGTATCGCAAATAAAAATAATTCCACTATCAGATATATACTTTCGTTTATCTAGATTTTGTCCCTCGCTTGAGTCATATAGTGTCAAACTATTTATCTGCTTAGAGATCCATTTAGGAAGTTGCTCTTCTTTAACTCCAAATCTCTCATTAGCTCTTTGAATGAAATGTTCTGTATAAACGTACTCTGGTGCATATGAAAGTCCCATGATAGTGCTCCTCTTTACAAATTGAAAAAACACCTACTCTTATTTAAGAGTAACGGTAAAACTTCTTAAATTTCAACTTCTGCGATTGGTTTGCGATAGCTAGGCGCGTGAGCATATTGACAATAAAGTTTCCCTAGATCAAGTATAGGTTTGAACTCTTCAAAGTTACTTGCAAGAATGTAGCAAGGTTTATAAATGCAACTAAATGTGATAGCCACTTCCTCTCTTAAATCCTCTATAAGAAGGTCAAGAGTTTCGTATTCATAAAGACATGCTACTTCTCCTTTTTCCTCGAAAAAGGCTTTAACTAAAATAGATGTTCCGTTACCGTAAAAGACGGTATTCGCTGCTACACTTTCGTAGTCTTTCATTTCCAGACGATAGTACCTATCTGCTCTAACATCTCCGATAGACACCTCTTTAGGAACAGTGTAAAAATAGTTCTCTTGCTCCACTGCCAACGTAAACCTTCTTCGAACTTCTATCTGTTTTAGATAATCGTCAATTCCGCTTCCTAAAGCCAACCCCTTTTGCAAAGTTTCAGCCTTATTGGTTGTCATGTTTGCATCAAGCCATTGTCCTAAAAATCTATGAACATATACCATAATTATTCTCTCTCTTTCTCATTGATTTATATCTACATTGTAACTGATATTTTTTAAAAAAGCAAAAAAATGGAAAGTAGCATAGAATTTTGATATCTCATAAACTTTAAATCTTAATACGATAAATAATTTAAATACGCTTCACCTTAAGTAATTTTGAAAAACTCAAGTATCCATTATAATATTCTTGTTTTTTCTTCATAGTTGAAACAAAGGTTAACTTTATAGGAACTGCATTGGCTCTTGAATGTTTAAAACTTAAATCTTCTGATTGTGGGATAAATCTTAATTCATCCTTCAAATATCTATACACTCTTTCAGAAATTACTAAATTACAGATATACTTCGCATGATCATTGTTTCGAAACATTCGTAAGTAGTACTTCTTATCAGTTTTTCCTATAAACACCTTACATTCTCCATAGTACATAGTCAGGTGGGCAGATTCTTCTAATTCATTTAGGAGGAGGGACCTGCGAGGTAAATATTTTCTGATACCGACTTTATTTTCTAAAACAAATTTTACATCAGAAATTTCGTTCTTATATTGCGTAGAGTTGGAGTTTTCTAATAGCTTTTCTCTAGTGACCTTTTCTTCAAAAATACGATTTAAGAGTAGCGCAGCTAAGTCTCCATCAATTTTCTCATAGTATTCTTTCAGTTCCTTTTTTGAAGCAGATTCTAGAGCATATTCACACCCATCACTATGAGCTGTTTTAGGATGGCTTGATAAGTAGATTTTCCCTTTTTTCTCGTTTATCACTAAGTCCACTTTGTAACAACCAGGACAAAATAATTGGTTTTCATACTTAAGTTTTGTCCCAGCTTTATCATTTTGATATTCCTTTTGTAGCTCATGAAGTTCTAGTCTCTCATGATCGTAGATACAGTATTGAAATTTGAAAATTCAAGAATAAAGTTAAATAGTAGGTTTTTCGTTTCTACTGAAAAGTAATAACCTACTATTTAACCTCTATATTATCTATCATCTATTTTATAATATAACTGCCATTTTTTACTACCTCAATTTTTTCTTAGTTTTCCGATAAAATCTATTGATTTTATCATGCTCATCTTTGATATCAGATTAATCAAATCAAGTGAATAAATAAGAACTAAAAATAATACACGACTGATATAAAATATATTTATTGGATATTTTTCATATAATTTTGATTGATAATACTAAATATCCAAATTTCAAACTAATTCTAGCCGAATTTTTTATATCTTACAAAGCTAATCGTCAAATTATGTGGCTATTTATATTGGAACAATTTTATCTACATAAATATTTTTAAGTTTTGAATTAATTTTAATACTAGTAAGAGTGCTTTTTTGTTATAATTAAATTGTACACTAACTTTTGTGCTATTGGCACTAATTTTTTTAAAAATCATTATTTGTTCATACTCTAATTATGATAATAATAAATAAAGGTAAATATTATGAAACTAATTTTAAATAATATAGGTAAAATAACAAAGGCAGATATTGAAATAAATGGACTGACAGTTATTGCTGGGGTAAATGGTACTGGCAAAAGTACTGTAAGCAAGTCACTTTATGCGATGTTTCGCTCCTTCTACAGCATTCCGAAAACTGTTCGTCGTGAAAAAAAAATGCTATAAAAAGACGATACTATAATGTAGGTAGTAGTGAGTTTATTGATTTAGTTCTTTTCAATTCTAAATTCACATCATCTGAATTGACAAATATCCTAGTTGCTCAAGATTCTCTCGATAAAATTTTTAAAGTTTTTGAAGAGTATGGCTTGAGAAAAGAAGATTTCGGTGAGTCATTTGTTGAATTATGTTCCCAGATTTTACATATAAATCAGTTATCTGAGAAAGCTGTACTTAAAGAAGTAGTAGAAAACATATTTCAAACAGAGTTTTATAATAATATAAATAGCATTTTTGAAAATAATAATGCTGAAATAACTCTTAAAATTAAAAACGATGAGTTATCGGTTTGTTTTCACGATAATAACTTGGTTGACATTAGCGAAAAATATTTTAGTTTAAACTATGAACCTGTTTATATAGATGATCCATTTATCGTTGATAGACGAAACCAAGGAAGAATAATATTTAATTCTTTAAATGATGGCACTCATAGAAGTTTCCTTTTGTCACAATATCAAAGAAAAAAGATTGTTGAGTTTAATGCTGTAGAAGAATTATTACAAAAAGAAAATCTGCAATTAATTTTTGAAAAAATTGAGGAAATTCTTAATGAAAAAGAAATTGAGTATTCATATGACGGTGATAACTCTAGTAAGACATACATTGACATTAATAATTTATCTTCAGGAATGAAGACATTTTACCTATTAAAAACTTTACTAACAAATGGATGTATTGTTAGTAACGCTCCAATAATACTCGATGAACCAGAAGTACATTTACATCCCGAATGGCAATTAATATTAGCAGAAATAATTGTATTACTTCAAAAAGAACTATCCTTACACTTTTTAATCAATACACATAGCCCTTATTTTCTAAGAGCAATAGAGGTTTATTCAAATAAGCATAAAATTTATGATAAAGTTAAGTTTTATGAGGCAAAAAAAGTAAATACTCACAATACAATTATCGAGCCAGTAGTTGATATTAAGCAAATTTATAAAAGTTTGACTCAACCTCTAAAAATCATTGAGCTCGAAAGAGGAGCTTCTTTATGATTTTAAATCTATTATCTTCTCATAAATTACTGAATGAAAATTTGGAAGATTTATATGTTATAACATTAAACACTGATAATAATACTTATTTTTTCACTCCCCAAGATTTTAATAATGCGTCAGATCAAGTTGTTTCTTTTGACAATGTAAAAAAAGAATTTTGTAAAACCTTTAACAAAGATGAAACACTGATGTTTTCAGTTGATACAATTCTTTATGATAAAAGAAACAATCGAGTAGTCATGGTTGAATTTAAAAGTGGTACTCTTACTAAACATGTCAAAAGAAGAATAAAATCAAAATTGAAAGACTCAATATTGCTATTAAATCATTTACTAAATAAAGATTTAAATTATATGCAGGAAAACATGGAATTTGTTTTAGTCTATAATTTAGACTCAAATCCTGACAGTCAACAGAATCTTTCAGATTCAGACCCTCTAGATAATGATGGCTTTTATGAATTGGCAGATGAGCTAATTGGGTTGGCTGAAGAGGAAAATATTAGATTCGGGTTGGAGGCCTATGAAGATATTTTTGTAAAGAAGGTACACACATATAATGTAGAACAATTTAAAAGATATTATTCATATTATATTGCCTAAATAGTTGACTTAATCTTAAATAAATGATAGAATTTCATTGTTAATAGATTATCTATTACTTCTAAGCTGAGAATTTAAGAAGTTGCCAGCGACTTCTTGGAGGAGCTTCTAATTGGTTTAAAGTTTTGGATACCGTATTTGCTGGATAAAAAACTCAGGAAGGCATCTCTAAAAGGGGTGCCTTTGCTGCCTAGAAGGAATATCTAATGCTAAAAGAAGCAGTTTTACACTACAAAAAATTAAATAACAAGAGAGAAATTACAGTATCTTTGATTCACGGACTGCCAAATACTAAAATTGAGCATATTGATTTGATTTTTAGAGTTGCTGAATTTAAACATTTTCTTGGTTTTCATAAACTTGAGAAACAATGGCGAGATTCTAAATATTATTTTAAGTTTAAGGTATTTCAAAGTAAACCACTTCCTCCGATTTTAAATGCATTAACACAATCACCAATTTATACTTCTACTGATATGCAGAAAAGACTTTCGGCAATATCTAATCTGGATCAAATGTTGATGAATCAAAATAAGGGAATATTGATTTACAAAGTTCGTTCAATGCCATCTTGGTCTCAAATCCAAAATCCAGATTATATCTTTGATTTAACGGCTGAGAATAAAAGTATTCCCTTAATGAATAATGAAAAAATTCTTTTATTCTTGAAAAAGGACCTAGACAATTTAAACCCATGTGCCTATATTCCGTTAACAATAATAGTAACTTCAGCAGACTATATATCAAATCAACATCAAAAAATAATTGTATCTTATGAATCTAAATTATTAGGACTAAGTTCATTTGTTGATTGGAAAGCTATAGAGTCCATTAAACCCAAGAAGCATTATTGAGGATTTGTCTTATATTCGTAATTAAATAAGAAAAGGTTGAAAAATTTTGTACGGCCCCCAAAAAATTAGACAAAATAATTTAAGTGAAGAATTTAGTTCTGTATTGCACAGGACTAAGTCCTTTTAGTTTTACCTTAATTCGTTTGTTGTTGTAATAATCAATGTAGTCCACAATAGCTTGTTTCAATTGGTTAAGTGATTTAAAGATAAAACATTTCGGATTTCAAGATGCCAAAAAAGGACTCCATCATACCGTTGTCTGGGCTGTTTCCCTTGCGTGACATGGATGGCTGAATTCCCTTACTCTCTAGAAACCGATGATAAGAATCGTGTTGATATTGCCAGCCCTGGTCACTATGGAGAATCGTATTCTCGTAATGCTCCTCTGTGAAGGCTTGTTCCAACATGGTTTTTACTTGTGCTAAGTTCGGTGACGTAGAAAGATTATAGGCGATAATTTCGCTATTAAAGCCATCTAAAACTGGTGATAAGTAGAGTCTTTGACTGCTTGCTGGAATGGCAAACTCTGTCACATCTATGTAGCACTTTTCCATTGGTTTGGCTGCTTCAAATTGGCGTTGAATAAGATTGTCTGCTTTCTTCCCAATCTCTCCTTGGTAGGAAAAATACTTCCGTTTCCGACGAATCCGAGCCGTTAAATAAAGGACTTTCATCAAACGTTGAACCCTTTTATGATTGACCACATAATCACGATTTCTTAATTCTAAATGTATCTAACTATATCCGTAATTTCCTTTGTGCTCTTTAAAAATGGATTGAATTTCAGCTTTAAGTCCTTGATTCTTATCTGGTTTGTCTAGCTTTTTTCGAGTAACAGTAGAAGGTAGAACGAGTGATTTTAATAGCTTTTAGAAGAACATCTAATAAACACTCTATTGCCATTTCTCGAACAATTTCTGTCTTTCATATTTGTCTTTTTCCTCCTTCAATCGGAATTCTCTCAACTTTTTTAGAATAGCATTTTCCACTATTAGGTATTGAAACTCTTCTTGTAGACGTTCTAATTTTGTCAATCCCTCGGACTTTTTTTGGCTTACGTCTCATTTAGATGGTCTCTCCCTTGTTTTCTTAATAAGAGTATACCCGTTTTTCTTGTATTGTATCAGCCAATTCGAAAGCATTCCTTGATTTGGGAGAGTATAATCAAGAGATACACTTAGTCTGGAGAGTAGTAACGATTCTTTCCTTTTTTGATAATGTCTATTCCATAACAGTCAATTAATTTCACCACGTATTCTAAAACAGGAAACTTCACCCAAAGTCTTTGTGAAAACTTCAACTAACTACCAAGTGGTTTTGGTAGTTAGTTGTTTCTAATCTTAAATATATAGTGAATTTTATAGATCGTTACAGAATAAAGTGTGTCAGAAAAGTCTCATTGAAAAAATTTAATATTATTACGAAAAATTATTTTGATCGACTAACTCAATTATCAAATCAAATACGCTTAACCTTCAATAATTTATGAAATGTTAAGTATCCATTATAATATTCTTGTTTTCTCTTCATGTTAGAAACAAATGCTAACTTTACAGGAACTGCATTGGCCCTTGAATGTTTAAAACTTAAATCTTCTGATTGTGGGATAAATCTTAATTCATCTTCCAAATATCTATACACTCTTTCAGGAATGACTAAATTACAGATATACTCTGCATGATCATTGTTTCGAAACATTCGTAGGTAGTACTTTTTATCAGTCTTTCCTATAAACACCTTACATTCTCCATAGTACATAGTCAGATGGTCAGATACTTCTAATTCATTTAGGAGGAGGGATCTGCGAGGTAAATATTTTCTGACGCCTACCTTATTCTCTAAAACAAATTTTACATCGGAAATTTCGTTCTTATCTTTCGGAGAGTTGGCGTTAACTGGCTGGACTGCTCTAGTAGTCTTCTCTTCTAAAATACGATTTAAGAGTTGCTCAGCTAAGTCTGCATCAATTTTCTCATAGTAATCTTTCAGTTCCAGTTTCGAAGCAGATTCCAAAGCATATTCACATCCGTCACCATGAGGTGATTTAGGATGGCTTGATAAATAGATTTTCCCTTTTTTCTCGTTTATCACTAAATCCACTTTGCAACAACCAGGACAAAATAATTGGTTTTCATACTTAAGTTTTGTCCCAGCTTTATCATTTTGATATTCCTTTTGTAGCTCATGAAGTTCTAGTCTCTCATGATCGTAGATACAGTATTGAAATTTATTTTTTGTAAACATAATAATCCTTTCTAGTTATCAACAATTAAATCTTGTTTAAAAAAATCTGAAATGTGTAGTTTTCTAAAAGCAACATCTAATTTTCTTAAACAACACAAAAAAGCTCTAGACAATATGACTAGAGCGTTTTCTATATATCCGAACATCTAATTTATTTCACAAAAAATGTAGTCAAAAATGTAGTCATTCGGTTGATTTTTATTGCAATACATTGAAATTTGAAAATTCAAGAATCGCGTTAAATCAAGGCTTTTTCGTTTCTACTGAAACGTAATGACCCACTATTTAACTTCTGTAAAGAGTATGTTATTTTTAATATATGTAATAACATTTAAAAACCTTATTTTGATAGGATTTTATTTAATAGAAAATAAATGTTAAGTAGAGAGATATGAATTTATAGAAGTTTAATCAGTTAGAAATCAGTTAAAAAAAAATTTAGCTTTTCTCTTGCTTTTCTGATAAGCATGTGATAGAATTATAGTGTAAGATACGATAGAACACAAGGAGAGAAAATGAGTAGAGAATATAAAACAGTCAGGGTGGCCCATGAAACTAAGTATTGGCTAAATGAACTTATTTTTTTGAAGGAAGAACAACTAAAAAGTGAAAAAAATTCTTTAATAGATAAGTATGAGGCAAAATTGAAAGAATATGAAGATTTTTCTCAGGGATATTCTCCGACTTTGTCTATTATGGTTTCTAGTGGAAGTGTTTTAGAGGCTGCTTATTATTTTGTAAAAGAGAAAGATGATAGACAGGAGATTGAGTGGTCTCAAGTGTTTGCAGAAATAGCAAGCCAAAAAGTGGATTACTCGCAAGAAGTGGGCACGATTACTCCGAGATTTTATCTCTTTAGTGATGTGTTACAAGGTTTAGAGGATTATAGATATAAATTGAAACCAGACTCCATGCAGAGAGTGATCAATTTAAATTATGTTATCAAAATTTTTATATACCTTTATTATCGTGCTAACCTAAAAGACATTGAACTATTAAAATCAAAAAGAACTAATAAGTAATAAGGATGAGGCTCATCTTTATTATTTAGAATTAAAGTTTTATAGTGTTATACACTTTATTTTTTAAGAAAATAGTTCTACTGAGTTTTACACGATGGAACGAAAAGGAGGTAGAGAATGGAAGCTCGTGCTTCACCGAAAGTTACTTAAAATTATATTATAGCAAAAAATATTAAAGGAGAAAAAATATGGTTAGAACATTTAAAGACATTTTCATTAGTGAGAAAATGGAAATGCCCAATATCAATGGAGTTAAACGAGTTCAAAGCTGTAATTTTGATAGCTCAGTACAATTTATCTTAGACGCTGAATCGCGAGAATTTTTAAAGAAACACTTACCAATTGTGGGTGTAATCTATGAGCCGACTTTGAAGAAATTCGCAGAAAACATCATTATTCTTAATCGTCAAAAACATCGTATTTCTGATGCGTCTAGAATTAGTCTAATGAATAAGCCGATTTATCAAGGTTACAAGGGAACTTCTTTTTACACCTCTATAATTGAAGCTTAGTAATACGAGTCTGGGACAAAAAGATTTTGATTTTAGGAATTCTTTATTATAAATTTTTAAAATCGATAGATTAGACAAAAAAAGCGAACAAGAAAGAATACTGAGTGTCAGATAACTGATTTTGTTCGCTTTTTATATTTAAGGTTAGACTATTGTCTCAGGTTCTTTTAATAAAGGAGAAACACAATGAAACAATTTCAATATTTTTGGGAGAGTAGCACGTTCGTGTTGCTAGCTATTATTTCTGTGTTAGCTGGATTTACTGCGGACGGTATAAACTTCAAGGCATATACTCCGTGGCTATCAATTAAAGCTGCGCTATTATTGTCGGTAGTCGTATTGGTTATTCAGCTGCCTGCTCTAATTATGATGTTAGTTGAGAGAAAAAAACAAGAAAAACTTGAATAAGTGGGGTGTATCTATATGGGTATATTTGGTCGGTTATTGTTGTGGAATAGAGAACGAGTAAGGAATTTTAAGCCTAGTCTCTATCTTCCTTTCAGATATAGTAAAGCTATTTCAATTTCCTTTTACGGTGTTTTTATAGTTCTTTTGCTTAGTATTTTCGCCAATTTTCAAACAAATTTAGCAAGTACTATTGTTGCGACCTTATTCTTAGGGATTATTGTATTGGCCTTTAGATATTGGAAACGGAGACGATTAAAGTTTTTTAATAGTGTCAGCTATGCCTTAAATTATATGGTAATTTCTAATAAGTTTTATGAAAGTCAAGTGATTAACGGTAAGGAAAAAATCATCAATTATATTCCGCTCCAGTATCAAGAAACTGAGCAAGATGTCCGAGTGGCATGCCTGAAATATGGGGGTAAGTACGATTCTAAAGCGAATCAACTCGGCTCCCTTCTATCTAGTTCTGTATCTTTAGAGTTAGAAGAGATGATTGAATATACTAATTCCGTGATGTATATTTTCCCTAAATCTGCTGAAAAGAGATTAACTTGGGAGGACACCCTACAAACTACAGAGATAACGATTTCTGCCGATAAGAATTGCTGCTGGCGGCTAGGAGCTCCGCCCCACGTGCTTATAGCAGGTTCGACGAAGTCAGGAAAAACGGTGATGATAGAGAACCTTGTGGCTCAATATTTAACTTTAGGGGCTGAAATAAAATTGCTTGACCCTAAAAATGGCGACTTGAGTTGGCTAGTTGGTAAGAAGCTAGAAGATAGATTAAGTTATAAGGTAGTATATAATTCTCCATTCCAGATTGCTGGTGCTTTAAGAGAGGCTGTCTTGGAAATGAATAGACGCTTTCAGGTTATGGCAGATAACCCAGATATATATGTTTCCAAGGGGAAGGTTTTGTCTTGGGCTGATGTTAAGGGGAATTACCCTCTTGTAGTAGTACTTGATGAAGGGATTGCCTTTAAAACTGAGGCCGAGACGTCTAAAGAAGGGAAACAAGCCTATCAAGAGGCAATGTCAAATCTTGGGAGTCTCTTGGTAAAATCACGCCAAGCTTCAATAGAGGTGATAGTCGGTTTACAGAGGGCCTCAAGTGACTTCATTCCGACGTATATGAGGCAAAACTTTGGAGTAGCTCTCTTGTTGGGGTCAACTACTGCTGATTCAGATTCTTGTCGCATGATGTTTTCAAGTCAAGAGATTGATTATAAGACTTGTGGTATTGGCGAAGGATATTGCCAAATAGATGGGGTGCTTCCTACGCCTAAGTTTGTAGAGACACCGTTCAAGTCTGACGAACTAGACTTTGAGGCATATTTTGATGAAGCTTGTGATAGGTATATGAGGATGCGAAATGAACGAAATTAGTGTTGTTGTCAAGTTATCGAATGGAAGTTTAATGGGTGCTACTGAATGTGATGAGAATCCTTATAAAGCATTGTTAAAAATTTTACAAGTAGTCCATATGCAAATTGTAGATGAATTAGAATAATGTAAGGTGGTATTTGAAATGCTGTTGAAGCATATTTGCGAGGTATGTGAAAAAAGTGAAATCATTGATTCAGATTTAGCTTTTGATAAAGGATGGGAATATCCTCCAATAATGGGTAGTTTTAGGATTTTATCCCCCAGAACCTGCCCTAATTGTACGATTGAAAAAACTGTGTGGTGGGCATTAGCTATGGAGGGTAAGTCTCTTGAAGATTTATCAAAAAGGCAAATAGAGGTATTAACGAGGATAAACAATGAACCGTTGAGTATTTTACCAAACTCAGATGACGGTCTTTCGAGCTAGCAAAATAGGGACGATTGCCCAGGAGGGGCAGAATCGAGCGGAGCGTTCTTCTTTTTGCTAGGGAGAAAGAGCCAACCGACTGCATTGCAGGAGGTCAGAAAAACAGCCCCAGTACTAATAGGGGGTGCACACATACATGAAATGTACTCTAAACCCTTGGTACGTAAGGGGTTACGGCTTGCTAGTTGTGCCAAGAGGTCGCAAACTCTTGGGAGAGTAAGGATGAGAGGTGTTTTCATGTAGGATACGGAATTAAGGAGAAAAAATATGGTTTACAATATGACAGATACAAACATTAAAATTGGATTGCTTGACCTTGAAATGTCACAGTTTGATATTCCTAAGAAAGTAGTGATTTTGTCAGTTAGGGTGAGCAACAAATACAAAGAAATCAACGGTGAAAACGTGAAGACAGATGAAGTAAGTAAAATTACTTCTACTGTGCTTGACGCTGACAAAGTGAAAGTTCTAACTGAAATGGGAATTTCTACTGATGACTTAAAAGCGATTAACCTAGAAATTATCGGAAATCTGGATAAGATTGCAAAACTTGCTCAAAATGATTCTTTGTTGAATGTTTCTGTTGAATTGATTCGGCCTAAGGTTCGACTAGCTTGGAACATGGCTAGAAGTAATTGGGCGGGTGTAAAAATTGTGTGTGAGGATATTAAAATTCTAGGAGAATAATCCTATGAATACTGTTAGAATAGATTATTTTGCTGTGACTGTTAAGGATGTTCCGCCAGAAAGAGTTCTGACAGACATCCTTCTGATTCCTCTTGAAAACTTTTCCTTGAATGATTGGGGCATAAATAAGTATAAGCAACATTATTCTTGTTCAGAAATTAAGGTGTATTTTAATGCTGATAGGCTTTCTATGGGTGTATTTATCGAATTAAAAGGGCAAGGTTGTCGTCAATATGAAGAGTTTTTAAACAGTAACGAAAATAATTGGATTGCTTTGATAAATCGTTTATATCATCATAATGCCAACTTTACTAGACTAGATATTGCCCACGACATATTTGATGGTAGCTTAGATGTTCAACGAATATATGACTATTGCAAGAAAGGATTATGTATCTCGAAAGCAAAACACTTTGAATATCATGAGAAATCAGTTCTAGATTCTGGTGAGCGTGTAGGAGAAACAGTTGCAATAGGTTCACGAGGTAATCAGCAGTGGTGCATATATAATAAACGCATGGAGCAACTTGGTAAGCAAGAGCTTGTAGAAGTTTCGTCTTGGATTCGCGCAGAGCTTAGATGTTGGCAGGAAAAGGCTAATATAATTGCAGAGCAGTTATTTTTAAAACGTCCCTTATCGTCAATCTATTTTGAAGCTATCAATGGTCATTATCGCTTTGTTCGTCCAAATGCGACAGATAGCAATCATTGGAGAAGAAAAAAAGTCAAGTGGTGGATAGATTATCTAGGAACTGAAAACCAGACAGTTCTTAGTATTACAAGGGCTAAAACGACACTACGGCAGTCGGAGGCTTGGACAGAGAAACAAGTTGCGAAAACATTAGCAAAAGTCTATATTGCAAAGTATCAGGCCTATGATGTTCAAAAGGCGGAAGATTATATTCAAAGCTTGCTCAAAGAGGGACTTTCAAGGCTAACTGATAATGATGAAAAGGATATAGAACAATATATAAGAAAACAGAATAGTTCCCATTTTTGGGGACAAAAAAAGACGACTTGAAAATAAGTCGCCTCTAAAAATTAACTAACTAGATTATAGCATAAGAAAGGAAAGTATTCCAATGATAGAGCTTAAGACAAAGTCAGACTATGATTTAACTAAAAATTGGTATCGGAAGAAAGAATTTTTAGATGAACTTTGGAAGGGTATGAAATTACCTACATTGGATCACTATATTCGTCAAATGAGAAATAGTCCATATTCTTTTGGAATTTGTGGAACCCATGGGAATGTCTTTATTCATGCGGAGGTGTTTAAAGATTGGTTTGATTATAAGATTTTCCATGAAAATGAGGCAGTTATAGCTTAGTATAAGGGGGTAAAAATGAAGGTAGGTAAGACTACTCGAGTTCTGACTGTTTATCAATGGAAACCAGACCCTTCTAAAAAAGGAAATGTGCTTGTTAAGTTTGCAATGAGATATACTCATCCTTTGATAACAAAAAGTCGTTATAAGTACCTTACAAGGGGAGAAAATAAAGGGTGGTATACGACTAAGGCAATACCAACAGGAAAGGACAGTAAGGGACACGAGAAGTTACTTATTTCTGATATAAAGAATAGTCAGCTGATTACAAAAGTTTCAAAGATACTAAATGAAATGATTGATGAAACTGTATTAGATTTGACTGGAGAAAAACCAAAGAAATTAGAGCCTAGTAAAACTTTATGCCTCAAAGAGATAGCTAGACCGTATGATGAAAACAACGAATTATACGGTTTAGCTTTTAAGTGGTGGGTCAATCGTGTTAAGCCTGCCAAGAATACTCTAAAGACTAGAGTTAGTGTTTATAACCAGCATATTTCCCCATATTTCAACGAAAATATGAGCCTTAAACAGTTCTGTATGGAACAGGAAAAAATGCAAGATATTATAAATAATTCAAGTGAGGGAACTTCAAAGAACATTCATATCTATCTTAAAATGATATTTGATTGGGCGGTAGAACAAGGAAAATTAACAGCGTCGCAACACCCTATTTTGAATAAGAGGGTTAAGCGTAAGACACTAACAAGTGCAGAGGAGCAGGCGAAACTCAGGGAAGATATAGCTGAAAAATATCTTGAAGTTGAAGAAGCTAATCAAGTATTTAAGATTATTGAAAACTGGACTAAGCGACATAATAATGAACTAGTTGCTGATGTACTCAGAATTATCTACTTGACAGGAATGAGACCGAGTGAAGCATTAGGTTTGAATGAAGATGTTTTAGATTTCAAGAATAAACTCATTAAGATTCATTGGCAGAGGGCAAGCCATAATAAGACTGACAAAGAAATGGCAGAAGAAGGCTTGCGTGATGAGAAGGAACGATATAGAGCAATTCTAAAAACTAAAGAAAGCGTTAGAACTATTCCAATGTCACCAAAAGTAGAACAAATTTTATTGAAATATATTGAAAGAAATAAGTTTCAAGCTAGATTCAATCCGACTTATCATGATATGGGATATATCTTTACTAGAGTATACATAAAGGGGAAGAATCAGCAGGGGAGTCCATTGTATCATACAGAAATTTCAATGTTTTTAAGAGGAGGAACTAGTCAGTCTGCAAAGTATAATAAGAAAAGTGGGAAATCCTATAAGGATATTGACGACCTAGTCGATTTTGGTAGACCTGTTCACATAGTTCCCCATATGTTCCGACATAGTTTTGTTTCAGTCATGGCTGATAAGAATGTAAGCCTAAACGTTATTCGAGAGTTTGTGGGACATTCAGAAGATAGTAGAGAAATAGAAAAAATTTATCTTCATGTCATGCAAAAAGGAAAACATAAGATTGAACAAGCTATGGTAGATTTGGCTGAAATAATTACTTGATTTATCTTCACCAGTTGAGATTCAGTTGTTTTGTTAAAATCAAACGAAAAAAGCCTTTGAAACTTTGATTTCATAGGCCTTTAATTATTATTTTAGTATTCTTGCTATGATTATGAATATAGAAATAACAATAATACTAACTAAACTTATCAATAAAATCTCAATGTTATTAGTAAAGATATTTATTACTTGAAGAACAGATACGGAAGCAATAATAAAAAGTATTGCTTCCATAAGTTTAGTATTTCGTAATTCATTAAATTGATATTTTTCTTTAATTAAGTCATATTCCTCTTGCTTTACTTTTTCTACATATTCATCGTGAGTGAAATCAGAGTGCTCTTTAAGATGATTAAAAAGTTCAAAAATAGGTCTATAATTAAGTCGGTACATAAAAATATATGATTTTTTATAATTGTGAGCCCATTCATTAAACTGAATAAGATGTTTTTCATTTGAAAGGTGGAATTTTTCAAGTCCGTCCATAATAGTTTCTTCAAGGCAAACTAATTGAAAAAAAGGAGTAGCCGAAGCTAAAAAGAAGCTAGCTTGTTGTAGAAAATTGGACTCAAAATTATTAGAATTATTGTTTTTCCAGATGACATAATTAGAACCTTTGTTTATGTAGTTAATGTATTCTAAATCAAAATAGTCTGTTCTGTAATATTTTGATTTATTCATAGATGATAGAGCTTGTGAAGTATATGGAGCGTTAATCATCCAAGTATACAATTTGTCTTTTTTAAAGAATTCTAATTTATTCATATCTTTCATATTAGTAATGAAATGGAGTGTAAAAACCCGTTCGCTTAATTGAATGCCTCCACTTATTGAAGATAATTCTTTTTTTATATAATTTAAAATATCATCTAACTGTTGAGAAGAGTCCAAAGAGTATGATTTGTTTCGCTTTTTAAAATCAGGAAAGAGTTTGGCTATCGTTTTGGTATACGGGTGTTGAAAGTCGACATCATAAAAAGAGTCTCTCAAATCCTCAAATAAATCAATTACTATTGATCCATTTTGATATACGGTAAGTGTGACAAAGTAGAGGTATATTTTGCTCTCTTTACCAAATTCTATAAGAGGAGTGAACACAAATTTAATAAATTGATTACTCTCTGTGCTATATAACCATTTTTGCTTTTCCTTCTCAAGTTTGATAAAGTATAAGTCAAGATAGTCATTGGTCTTTTTATCAATCGCATCTTTCAAATGATGTATTTCAGAGGGGATATTCCAAAATTTATTTTTTTTAGCAATAAGTTGGTTATCTTTAGTACCTATTAAAATCATTATCGTGGCAGGATGATTTTCAAATTTATTGGTAATAATTTGTGTTAACTTTTTATTATCAATTTTATATAGGTCTGTACTTAACATATAAAAAGAAGTTATTTTAAATTCTTTGATTTTTTTAGAGACTTCAGAAATTTTTTCTCCCCAATTAATATTGATGGTCTTCTTCATACTAGGCTCCTTGATGATTTTCAAAATAATTATATCAAAAATATTCCCCTATTTGATATGAACAATCATATTCAGTTAAAATTCAGTTATTTTGCTAAAATTAAAAGAAAAAAGCCATTGAAACGTTGATTTCATAGGCTTTTACTGTGTTAAATTATTTAACTTCTGTAAACACAACGTGTTTGCGAAGTTTTGGTGAGTATTTCTTCAATTGAAGACGGTCTGGAGTGTTACGTTTGTTTTTAGAAGTAAGGTACAAGCGTTCACCAGATTCTTTGTGTTCAAGTGTAATATTTACGCGCATGGTATCTCCCTTCTATTATTCAGCTGATGCAGCTTTAGCGATTTTACGTCCTTTGTAGTATCCTTTAAGTGATACACGGTGAGAACGTGAGTAATCTCCAGTAGTTTCGTCAAAGTTTACAGATGGAGCTGTTACTTTGTAGTGTGTACGACGTTTGTTTTTCTTCGCTTTTGAAGTGCGACGTGCAGGTACTGCCATTTTGATTTCTCCTTTAGGTATTTATATTCGATTCAATCTACTGATTTTCATCAACCATACTAGGATAACACATTTTTTTTGTAAAGTAAAGTTACTTGACAAAAAAAGATGAAAAAATTAGAAGGTCATCCCCTAAAGTAATCGAAATTTTCTGAAAATTCAAGAATTTTCTTCTGTTCATTGCTTTTAAAATGTGCTATAATAGTAAAAACTGAAATGGGAGGGAACAAATGACTGAATTAGATAAACGTCATCGCAGTAGCATTTATGACAGTATGGTTAAATCACCAAACCGTGCCATGCTTCGTGCGACTGGTATGACAGATAAGGACTTTGAAACACCGATTGTGGGAGTGATTTCGACTTGGGCGGAAAATACGCCATGTAACATCCACTTGCATGATTTTGGGAAATTGGCCAAAGAAGGTGTCAAATCGGCAGGTGCTTGGCCTGTGCAGTTTGGGACTATCACTGTAGCGGACGGGATTGCCATGGGAACGCCTGGTATGCGTTTCTCTTTGACATCTCGTGATATCATTGCGGACTCAATCGAGGCGGCTATGGGTGGTCACAACGTGGATGCCTTTGTCGCTATCGGTGGCTGTGACAAGAACATGCCTGGTTCTATGATTGCCATTGCTAATATGGATATCCCAGCTATTTTCGCCTATGGTGGTACCATTGCACCCGGAAATCTTGATGGCAAAGACATCGACTTGGTTTCTGTTTTTGAGGGTATCGGAAAATGGAACCATGGGGATATGACAGCTGAGGATGTGAAGCGTCTTGAATGTAATGCCTGCCCTGGACCTGGTGGCTGTGGTGGTATGTATACTGCTAATACCATGGCGACTGCTATCGAAGTTTTGGGTATGAGTTTGCCAGGTTCATCCTCTCACCCAGCTGAATCAGCTGATAAGAAAGAAGACATTGAAGCAGCAGGACGTGCTGTTGTTAAGATGTTGGAACTCGGTCTCAAACCATCAGATATCTTGACTCGTGAAGCCTTTGAAGACGCCATTACTGTAACTATGGCTCTCGGTGGTTCTACAAACGCCACTCTTCACTTGCTTGCCATTGCCCATGCTGCCAATGTTGACTTGTCACTTGAGGACTTTAATACCATCCAAGAGCGTGTGCCTCACTTGGCTGACTTGAAACCATCTGGTCAGTATGTATTCCAAGACCTCTATGAAGTCGGTGGTGTCCCTGCGGTTATGAAGTACTTGTTGGCAAATGGTTTCCTTCACGGAGATCGTATCACATGTACTGGTAAGACAGTTGCTGAGAATTTGGCTGACTTTGCAGACCTCACACCAGGTCAAAAAGTCATCATGCCACTTGAAAATCCAAAACGTGCAGATGGTCCGCTTATCATCTTGAACGGGAACCTTGCCCCTGACGGTGCGGTTGCCAAGGTATCAGGTGTTAAAGTGCGTCGTCACGTTGGACCAGCTAAGGTCTTTGACTCAGAAGAAGATGCTATTCAGGCCGTTCTGACAGATGAAATCGTTGATGGCGATGTAGTCGTTGTTCGTTTTGTTGGACCTAAGGGTGGTCCTGGTATGCCTGAGATGCTATCACTTTCATCCATGATCGTTGGTAAAGGCCAAGGAGACAAGGTTGCCCTCTTGACAGATGGTCGTTTCTCTGGTGGTACTTATGGTCTGGTTGTTGGACATATCGCTCCTGAAGCTCAGGATGGTGGACCGATTGCCTACCTCCGTACAGGTGATATCGTTACGGTTGACCAAGATACCAAAGAAATTTCCATGGCCGTATCCGAAGAAGAACTTGAAAAACGCAAGGCAGAAACAACCTTGCCACCACTTTACAGCCGTGGTGTCCTCGGTAAATATGCCCACATCGTATCATCTGCTTCACGCGGAGCCGTGACAGACTTCTGGAATATGGACAAGTCAGGTAAAAAATAAACTCATACTCTTCGAAAATCTCTTCAAACCACGTCAACGTCGCCTTGCTGTAGGTATGGTTACTGACTTCGTCAGTTCTATCTACAACCTCAAAACACTGTTTTGAGCAACCTGCGGCTAGTTTCCTAGTTTGCTCTTTGATTTTCGTTGAGTATCAAAAAGCAAGCCAATCTCGGCTTGCTTTTTTTCATCTTCAAAAGTGATTTGCCTGCTTAACGAGGTGGCAGTCCAAGGGCAATGCGGCCGTAGCGACTGATTCGTGTGATTTTCCAAGCAGGCGACCAGGTAACTTCAACCTTGACATCTTCAATCCCCTCGATTTGTTTCAGACCTGCGACGATTTCGATAGGCAGGCTTTCGGCGCAAT
>CAJZGT010000004.1 GCA_916048145.1 uncultured Streptococcus sp. | reverse complement strand
GCAAAAATGCTAGAAATTTTTTCTTCATTTTTAGTCTCCTTTTCCGAATATTTTCTCATTATATCAGAAAAAACTAAAAATTGCAAATCATGAGGTTTTTATGTAAGAAAATATAACATCTGTTTCTTCTTTTCTTACTTGAATTGCTACCATAAAATGCTATAATAATATATAATAGAAGAAAAGAGGACAGGGATATGAAGGACAAAAGAATATTTAAAGACTTCCAAGATTCAAAAATGAGTTTATATATTTACACAAGCCTCTTGTTAGCCTTTGTTTTTGTCTTCATAGGAGAGTTCGTTGCATATACTTTGTATGGTATTAGCTTGTTAGCTCTCGTCGGCCTTGCTAGAAATTTTGGAGAGGCTGGTCAAAATCTTGCAACCTACTTCCAAAACTTGCTGATGAGCTTGACGGATAAAACAAGTGACTTTCGTTTAATTTTAGAATTGCTGTCCTTTGGTTTTGTTCTTAACACTGTATTCAGATGGACTAGAAAAATTGAGAAAAGGCCTATTCGAACCTTGGGATTTTATAGAGAGAATTTCTTCAGCAGTCTTCTGAAAGGATTTGGTCTAGGTCTGGCACTTTTTCTTCTGACCTTGTTAGGTTTGGTGGGCTTAGGGCAATATCGTTTGGAATCAATTCACTTGAATCCTTATTCGCTTGCCTTTGTTGTCTTTACTATCCCATTTTGGATTTTACAGGGGACAACAGAAGAAGTGGTGGCCCGTGCTTGGCTCCTTCCTCAATTGGCCTCAAGAACCAATCTAAAACTTGCTGTTCTTATATCTAGCCTGTTCTTTACCCTGCTTCATATGGGCAATTCGGGTCTCACACCTCTATCTCTAGTGAATCTCTTTTTATTCGGAGTTGCCATGGCTCTTTACCTTCTCAAAACTGATACTGTCTGGGGTGTTGCAGGTATTCATGGAGCCTGGAATTTTGCTCAGGGCAATCTTTTTGGCATTTTAGTTAGTGGTCAGCAGTCAGGAACGTCTTTGATGACCTTTTTACCACAAGGCAATCAAGATTGGCTATCAGGTGGTTCTTTTGGGATTGAAGGTTCTGTCATGACAAGTCTAGTCTTGCTACTGCTGATTGTCTATCTTGGCTATAAATTAAAGAAAGAAAATGAAAGGATGTGACTTCGGTCTGTCCTTTTTTTCGTGAAAATGTTACAAGTATGCTAAAATAGGAATAGCACATGGAGAGAGGATTCTTATGATTAACCGCATTACAGATAATCAATTTAAACTAGTATCAAAATATCAACCTTCAGGAGACCAACCTCAAGCTATTGAGCAGTTGGTTGATAATATCGAGGGGGGAGAAAAAGCTCAGATTCTGATGGGGGCGACCGGAACAGGGAAGACCTATACCATGAGTCAGGTCATTTCCAAAGTCAATAAACCAACTCTGGTCATCGCCCACAATAAAACTCTGGCGGGTCAGCTCTATGGGGAGTTTAAGGAATTTTTCCCTGAAAATGCAGTTGAGTACTTTGTGTCTTACTATGATTATTACCAACCTGAGGCCTATGTCCCTTCTAGTGATACCTACATTGAAAAGGATAGCTCTGTCAATGATGAGATTGACAAACTTCGTCACTCAGCGACTTCGTCTCTTTTGGAGCGTAATGATGTTATCGTCGTAGCTTCCGTTTCTTGTATCTATGGTTTGGGTTCGCCCAAGGAATACGCTGATAGTGTCGTTAGTCTCCGTCCAGGTCTTGAAATTTCTCGTGATAAACTCTTGAATGACTTGGTTGATATCCAGTTTGAACGTAATGATATTGATTTCCAACGGGGAAGATTTCGCGTTCGTGGGGATGTGGTGGAGATTTTCCCAGCTTCCCGTGATGAACACGCCTTTCGAGTAGAATTCTTTGGAGACGAAATTGACCGTATTCGTGAGGTTGAAGCTTTGACAGGTCAGGTCTTGGGAGAAGTGGATCATTTGGCGATTTTCCCAGCTACTCACTTTGTGACCAATGACGACCACATGGAAGTTGCTATAGCCAAGATTCAGACCGAGTTGGAGGAGCAGTTAGCTGTCTTTGAGAAGGAAGGTAAATTACTTGAAGCCCAACGTTTGAAACAGCGGACAGAGTATGATATCGAAATGTTGCGTGAGATGGGCTATACCAACGGGGTTGAAAATTATTCTCGCCATATGGATGGGCGTAGCGAAGGTGAGCCTCCTTATACACTTCTTGATTTCTTCCCAGATGATTTTTTGATTATGATTGACGAGAGTCACATGACTATGGGACAAATCAAGGGCATGTACAATGGAGACCGTTCGCGTAAGGAAATGCTGGTTAATTATGGTTTCCGTTTGCCATCAGCTTTGGACAATCGTCCTCTCCGTCGGGAGGAGTTTGAGAGTCACGTTCATCAGATTGTTTACGTTTCAGCAACACCAGGCGACTATGAAAATGAACAGACCGAGACAGTGATCGAGCAAATCATTCGTCCGACAGGGCTTTTGGACCCAGAGGTGGAAGTCCGTCCGACTATGGGACAGATTGATGACCTCTTAGGTGAAATCAATGCCCGTGTTGAAAAGAACGAGCGAACCTTTATCACCACCTTGACCAAGAAAATGGCAGAAGACTTGACCGACTACTTCAAGGAAATGGGCATCAAGGTCAAGTACATGCACTCGGATATCAAGACCTTGGAGCGGACAGAGATTATCCGTGACCTGCGCTTGGGTGTCTTTGATGTCTTGGTCGGAATCAACCTGCTCCGCGAAGGGATTGACGTTCCCGAGGTAAGCTTGGTTGCTATTCTTGATGCTGACAAGGAAGGTTTCCTTCGTAACGAACGTGGACTCATACAGACCATTGGTCGTGCTGCTCGTAATAGTGAGGGACATGTCATTATGTATGCGGACACTGTGACCCAGTCTATGCAACGTGCCATCGATGAAACTGCCCGCCGTCGGAAAATCCAGATGGCCTATAATGAAGAGCATGGTATCGTGCCTCAGACAATCAAGAAAGAAATCCGTGACCTGATTGCTGTGACCAAGGCGGTTGCTAAGGAAGAAGACAAGGAAGTCGATATCAATAGCCTCAACAAACAAGAACGCAAAGAACTCGTCAAGAAACTAGAAAAACAAATGCAAGAAGCCGTCGAAGTGCTTGACTTTGAACTAGCAGCTCAGATTCGTGATATGATGTTGGAAGTCAAGGCCTTGGATTAGGGGAATTTTATGAATATTTTAGTTATCAATGGACATCCTGATAAAGAAAGCTACTGTCAAGCAATTTTTCAAACGATTGTAGAAAGTATAGACTCAAAGAGACATGAACTTGAAGTGATTAATCTTAATGAGGAAGAGTTTGATCCTGTTTTACGTTATGGTTATCGACAAAGAATGGAGGACAATCCGTTTATTCTACGCTCTCAAGAATTAATCCAGTGGGCAGATCATTTCATTTTTGTTTATCCTATTTGGTGGAGTAGCATGCCTAGTCTATTGAAGGGGTGGATTGATCGTGTTTTTACGCCAGGCATTGCATACTCCGCAAATAATCGTGGAAGCTTTATTTTGAACTACTTGAGAGGTAAACAGTTCAAAAAATTACTAAAAGGAAAAACAGCTAGTATCTATGCAACCTCTATGGCACCAACTTGGTGGTACAAAGTATTTTCAGGTCCGATTAACATTCCAGACAGTTATGGAATATCAGTATTAAAGAATGCTGTATTGAATCACTGTGGCATAAAAACAAAGAGGGTTTCAATCTTGGGAGAGTTAGGCCGTGAAGTAAATACAAGTTCAACAAGACAAAGATTTCTACAAAAAGTAGCAAAGGAAGTCAGAGTGTTGAATTAAGGAGAAGAAAATAAATGAAGGTTATTATCAAATCAATGGAAACTCCTGAAGAGATAGAAGGTAAATCCCTCGTTCACTGGCAGACGTGGAGAGAGGCTTATGATGACCTTTTACCTGCAGAATTTCAGGAGACGATGACACTAGAAAGATGTCGATTCTTTAGTCAAAAATATCCAGAAAATACATTGATCGCGATGGATGGCATGAAGGTAGTTGGTTTTATCAGTTATGGAAACTTTCGTGATGAGACTATTCAAGCTGGCGAAATTATTGCCTTATATGTTTTAAAAGACTATTATGGAAAAGGTATTGCACAAAAGTTAATAAAAGCAGCTTTGATTGCTCTTAATCATTTTTCTGAAATTTTCTTATGGGTATTGAAAGATAATAAGCGCGCAATTGCTTTCTATCAAAAAATGGGCTTTACTTTTGATGGTCAAGAAAAAATGCTTGAACTTGGAAAGCCCATAAAGGAAAAACGGATGGTATTCTATTCTAAATAATTTTAAAAAGTAGAAGCTAATGGTACTGGTACCAAGTCTAAAAATTTAATAAATTAGAAAGTGAGTAAATTTATGTCTCGAGCACAATTAACGATTTTAACAAATATTTGTCTGATTGAAGATCTCGAAGCTCAGCGCGTGGTGATGCAGTATCGCGCTCCTGAAACTAATCGCTGGTCCGGTTATGCCTTTCCAGGAGGCCATGTAGAAAATGGCGAATCTTTCGCAGAGTCTGTCATTCGTGAAATCTATGAAGAAACAGGGTTGACTATCCAAAATCCTCAACTTGTCGGCATTAAAAATTGGCCACTAGATACAGGTGGGCGCTATATTGTCGTTTGTTATAAGGCAACTGAGTTCTCTGGTACCCTTCGCTCTTCAGATGAAGGAGAAGTTTCTTGGGTGCAAAAAGACCAGATTCCAAATTTGGATCTGGCCTATGATATGCTACCCTTGATGGAGATGATGGAAGCATCGGACAAATCTGAATTTTTCTACCCTCGCCGTACAGAAGACGATTGGGAAAAGAAAATTTTCTAATCCTTTACTAAATAACCTAGCTGATCCAAGGCCTCCTCGATATAGTGGAGGTCTTGTTGTGTTTCGGCTTCGACTAGGTGGTAATGGACACCATCTGTCAATTCAGATAAAGGTTTAAAATCAGAATGCTCGACTTGTTCTAGAAAATGTTGAACGTCTCGGCGGCAAGACAGTTTAAGCAAGGTTTCAATTTCTCCATAAACGGGATGGTCAATCAAAGTATTTTGAACACGCCCACCATTATCAACGATAGCAAGGAGTTCCTGACCGATTTCTTCAACTTCATGTTTCACCTTGAAAAGTTTATGGACATAAGGATTGGTATCAATTTGCTTATAGACGTAGCCACGATTAGTGGATAGGATAGGAGCGCCATCGGCTCTCAAAATTGCAATGTCCTGCACAATGACCTGACGTGTGACATGAAAATGTTCCGCCAAACTTTGGCCATTAAGGGCTTTAGGAGCTTCTTTCAAGAGTTGGAGCAGAGCTTGTTTGCGATCTTTTGTCATAGCTTTTCCTTTTAACGGCGTTTTCGAAGCACTTTATAGACAGCTAGTGCTAATGTATAGTCTACCATACTATGGATAATTGTGCCAAATCCAACTAGTACAAATAGGACATAAAACATATTTTCTACATTAGTACCAGAAGTTGCGTAAAAAATGACACAGGCCAATACTTCAGCAAGGGCATGAACGACAGCTAACACAAAGTTGAAAATCCAGGAAGATTTTGGTTTATCTAAGGTATCGGGGAATTTTTGTAGGTAAAGAGCTCCCAAAGTCCCAAAAAAGATATGGGAAAAAGCTCGAAATACGATAACCATGGGATAGCCAGCCATCAAAAATCCAAAACTAGAGGCTAGGATGACAAAAACTGCCATCAAGGGCGACAAGAACATGGCGATAAAAATAGCGATGTGGCTCCCCAAAGTGTAAGAAGCAGGTGGAATGACGATCTTAAAAGGCATGACAATTGGAATCAAAATCGCAATAGCCGTTAAGAGGGCTGTCATTGTCATAAATTGTGTCTTTTTCCGTGTGTTCATAAGAATCTCCTTTTTAACTGTATATACACTAGTATAGTACTATAAAGAAGACAATAAAGCAAGGATTTACTTGGGTTTATAGGTCATTTTTAAGTTAATACTCTTCGAAAATCTCTTCAAACCATGTTAGCTTCCATTTGCAACCTTAAAACAGTGTTTTGAGCAACCTGCAGCTTGCCTTCTAGTTTGCACTTTGATTTTCATTGAGTATAAATATTGGTAAAGATTTCACTAAAAAGGAACTACTTCAAACAAAATCTCCACCTTCAGGTTTGAAAGTGGAGATTGTGTTTATTTCTTCAAAGTTTGTAGTCTTGGAACAATGGCTAAGGTTAGAACTGCGGAAATGACTAATTCGGCAATCGAATTTGTTGAGATAACAGTTGCTAGGAGTTTTTGGATATTACCATCAAAAACATTTCCAAAAAGGTAGAAAATTCCACCAAGTACAAAGACTGTGTTGGTAAGTGAACCAAGGGCACCAGCTAAAATAAGACCAGTTTTATTTTTCATCAGTTTATAAACTAGATACGGAGTCAAACCAATCAAAATACGTGGGACGATGGCAATGATAGCTGAGTAGATGTTTCCGTTTGGTACAAATGGGGAGAAGAGGTAACTTGTCGGTAGAATTGTAATCGTGTTAACCGTTAAGCTAAGCAGCCCCATCAAAAATCCAAGTGTAACCCCAACTCGTGGACCGTAGATAATGCTGGCAATAATGACAGGAATATGAACAATAGTCGGTTTGATTGGAAATGGAAAAAGGTTAAAGACAAGCGAGCTTAGAAAATGAATCACAAGCATGGTTGCAAAGAAGATAGCAATGGGCGCAATATTAGATCGTTTTTTCATCGAGAGTTTCCTTTATTCTTTCTAAAATAATTGTGAGGTCGGCTAAAGCTCCTCGTCCGTGGTCTCCACAAGCTAGTAGGGATTCCTTAGGAGCAATCAGCTGATAGCCGTAGCTTTCTAATGTTTTCAGATTAGCTTGAGTTGCTGGATGTTCATACATCTTTGTATTCATAGCAGGTGCGATGAGTTTGGGAATATGACTTGGCAAGGCTAGAGCCATACAAGTTACCATGTTGTCAGCAAAGCCGTGGGCTAGTTTTGCAATAGTGTTAGCTGTTGCAGGGGCCACGATAAATAAATCTGCTTTTTTTCCAAGTTCGATATGATTGACTTGATTAGGATAGGGTTCTTTCATGACATCCAAGTGGACGTAATTCTGTGAGAGTACCTGTAGTGTCAAAGGTTGGATAAACTCTGTAGCAGCCTGGGTCATTAAGACAGTGACTTGATGACCTTGTTTTTTTAGAGAACTGACTAAATCTGCCGACTTGTAAGAGGCGATTGAGCCCGTTACAGCCAAGAGAATGTTTGCCATAGCTTTCCTTTCTATGAATGATAGGCTTGAATTTTTTCAAGGAGGAGTTCTGCAATTTCTTCTTTAGTCTGGACTGTTTTAAGCTGATCTTTCTCAACAAAGATAGCACGGTGCTGACCTGCTGAGATTTGAGTCAGGTCATTGGCGATGATTAAATCTGCTTGGTTCTTGATAAGACTTTTTCGGGCAATCTCGATGAGATAATCCTCAGAGACATCAACCAGCAGTTTGAAACCAATCAGATGAATAGCAGGATTCCATTCCTTGACTAGAGAGATGATTTTGGGTGTTTTTTTAAGGAACAAAACCTGAACCTCATCAGTTGAAGAAATCTTAGCCTGATGATTCTGCTTGCTTAAAAATTCTTCTAGATTGGAACTAGCTTGGACTTCCTCCAGCCCTGTCATATAGATAGGAGTGTAATCAGATACGGCCATTGAGTGAATCAAAACCTGATAGTCCTTAACACGTTCTTGCATTTCAAGAAGAAGGTCGTTTGTATTGTTAACTTCTCGAATAGTTAGGTTGGGATGGGATTCTGGCTTCACAGCTCGTTTTGTCGTCATTAAACAAACTTCATGCCCTGCAGCAAGCAAGGTTTCAGTGATGATTTTGCCCAAGCGACCTGTAGAATGGTTAGTGATAGAGCGGACGCTATCGATAGCTTCACTGGTACCGCCCGATGTAACTAAAATTTTCATAGCACTATTGTACACAAAAATAAACGGTAAGTAAAATGAAAGTGATAAAATTTTGGTAAAAGGAAAGAATATAGTTTCAAACTATAAAGCCATATAAAATTTAAGAAAGGACTCTAAGAACCTTAAAAACAGGGATATTTACGAACGTTTAGAGAGTTTTAGGATGTTAAAAATCTTGTTTTGTGTTATAATGAATTATCATATAAGAGGTTAGAGGAGTTTTGAATGAAAACAGATATTGAAATCGCACAGAGTATTGAGTTAAAGCCAATCGTTGATGTTGTAGAGAAACTTGGTATTTCTTACGACGATTTGGAGTTGTACGGAAAGTACAAGGCTAAGCTCAGCTTTGATAAAATTCGTGCAGTTGAGAGCAATCCAGTTGGGAAATTGATTTTGGTTACTGCCATCAACCCAACACCTGCAGGTGAAGGAAAATCAACTATTACCATTGGTCTTGCGGATGCCTTGAACAAGATTGGAAAGAAAACTATGATTGCTATTCGCGAACCATCTCTTGGTCCAGTAATGGGGATTAAGGGTGGTGCAGCTGGTGGTGGTTATGCTCAGGTTCTGCCAATGGAAGACATCAATCTCCACTTTACTGGGGATATGCATGCCATTACGACTGCCAACAATGCGCTTTCTGCCTTGATTGACAACCACTTGCACCAAGGGAATGAGCTGGGAATTGATCAACGTCGTATCCTTTGGAAACGTGTAGTGGACTTGAATGATCGTGCTCTTCGCCATGTGACCGTTGGACTTGGTGGTCCTCTAAATGGTATTCCACGTGAGGATGGTTTTGATATTACAGTTGCTTCCGAAATCATGGCAATTCTTTGCTTGGCAACAGACATCGAGGACTTGAAACGCCGTTTGGCTAATATCGTTATCGGTTATCGCTATGACCGTACACCTGTTTCTGTAGGTGATTTGCAGGTTGAAGGTGCCTTAGCTTTGATTTTGAAGGATGCTATTAAGCCAAACTTGGTTCAGACAATTTACGGAACACCTGCCTTTGTACATGGTGGTCCATTTGCCAATATTGCTCATGGATGTAATTCAGTCTTGGCAACAAGTACAGCCCTTCACTTGGCTGATTACACAGTTACAGAAGCTGGTTTTGGTGCAGACCTTGGTGCTGAGAAATTCCTTGATATCAAGACACCAAACTTGCCAACATCTCCAGATGCAGTAGTTATTGTTGCAACCCTTCGTGCCCTTAAGATGAATGGTGGTGTGGCTAAAGACGCTTTGACAGAGGAAAACGTAGAAGCAGTTAGAGCAGGTTTTGCCAACTTGAAACGCCATGTTGAAAATATCCGTAAATTTGGAGTACCTGCAGTTGTAGCAATCAATGAATTTGTTTCTGATACAGAAGCTGAAATTGCAACCTTGAAAGAACTTTGTGCCTCAATCGATGTACCAGTTGAGTTGGCAAGTGTCTGGGCTGATGGCGCAGAAGGTGGAGTAGCTCTTGCTGAAACTGTTGTCAAGACTATCGCTGAAAACCCATCTAACTATAGACGTTTGTATGACAATGACCTTTCTGTCCAAGAAAAGATTGAAAAGATTGTTACTGAAATCTACCGTGGTAGCAAAGTGAACTTTGAGAAGAAAGCTCAAACACAAATCGCTCAAATTGTTCAAAACGGTTGGGACAAATTGCCAATCTGTATGGCTAAGACTCAGTACAGTTTCTCAGACAATCCGAATGCCCTTGGGGCGCCAGAAAACTTTGAAATTACCATTCGTGAATTGGTACCAAAATTAGGTGCAGGCTTCATCGTTGCCTTAACTGGCGATGTCATGACCATGCCAGGACTTCCAAAACGACCAGCTGCTCTCAATATGGATGTTGAAAGTGATGGAACAGTATTAGGTTTGTTCTAGTATATTGCAATTGACTTTAAATGAGTTTGGAAATAATATCCAAGCTCATTTTTTATCTAGATATAAGAAGTTGCCTTCTACACGTAACCAGTCTAGATAAAGATATTTTCCCTGAATTCTGATATAATAGAAATATTGACTTCAAGAGTAAGGAAGAGAAGATGAACGCATTATTAAATGGAATGAATGACCGTCAGGCTGAGGCGGTGCAAACGACAGAAGGTCCCTTGTTAATCATGGCAGGGGCTGGTTCTGGAAAGACTCGTGTTTTGACCCACCGTATCGCTTATTTGATTGATGAAAAGCTGGTCAATCCTTGGAATATCTTGGCCATTACCTTTACTAATAAGGCTGCGCGTGAGATGAAAGAGCGTGCTTATAGCCTCAATCCAGCCACTCAGGACTGTCTGATTGCGACCTTCCACTCTATGTGTGTTCGTATTTTGCGTCGCGATGCGGACCATATTGGCTACAACCGCAATTTCACTATTGTCGATCCTGGTGAACAGCGAACGCTCATGAAACGCATTCTCAAACAGTTGAACTTGGATCCTAAAAAATGGAATGAACGAACTATTTTGGGGACCATTTCCAATGCTAAGAATGATTTGATTGATGATGTGGCTTATGCTGCTCAAGCTGGAGATATGTATACGCAAATCGTGGCCCAGTGTTACACTGCTTATCAAAAAGAGCTTCGTCAGTCGGAGTCGGTTGACTTTGATGATTTGATTATGCTGACCCTGCGTCTCTTTGATCAAAATCCTGATGTTTTGACCTACTACCAGCAGAAGTTTCAATACATCCATGTTGATGAGTACCAAGATACCAACCACGCTCAGTACCAACTGGTCAAACTCTTGGCTTCCCGTTTTAAAAATATCTGTGTTGTTGGGGATGCGGATCAGTCTATCTACGGTTGGCGAGGTGCTGATATGCAGAATATTTTGGATTTTGAGAAAGATTATCCCCAAGCCAAGGTTGTTTTGTTAGAGGAAAATTATCGCTCAACCAAAACAATTCTCCAAGCGGCCAATGAGGTTATTAAAAACAATAAAAACCGCCGTCCTAAAAATCTCTGGACTCAAAACGCTGATGGGGAGCAAATCGTTTACTATCGTGCCGATGATGAGCTGGATGAGGCTGTATTTGTAGCCAGAACCATCGATGAACTTAGTCGCAGTCAAAACTTCCTTCACAAGGATTTTGCAGTTCTCTATCGTACTAACGCCCAGTCTCGTACTATTGAGGAAGCCTTGCTCAAGTCTAATATCCCTTATACCATGGTTGGTGGAACTAAGTTCTACAGCCGTAAGGAAATTCGTGATATTATTGCCTACCTCAACCTTATTGCCAATTTGAGTGACAATATTAGTTTTGAGCGTATTATCAACGAGCCTAAACGTGGAATTGGCCCGGGAACTGTTGAGAAAATCCGTGATTTTGCAAATATGCAAGACATATCCATGCTAGATGCTTCAGCTAATATCATGTTGTCTGGTATCAAGGGGAAGGCGGCCCAATCTATCTGGGATTTTGCTAATATGGTTCTGGATTTGCGGGAGCAGTTGGACCAATTAACTATTACAGAGTTGGTTGAGGCGGTTCTAGAAAAAACAGGTTACGTCGATATTCTTAATGCCCAAGCGACCTTAGAAAGCAAGGCTCGGGTAGAAAATATCGAAGAGTTTCTTTCTGTTACTAAAAACTTTGATGACACCTCTGATGTGCCAGAAGAGGAAACTGGTTTGGACAAATTGAGTCGTTTCTTAAATGACTTGGCCTTGATTGCGGACACAGATTCAGGTAGTCAGGAGACATCAGAAGTAACCTTGATGACCCTACATGCTGCTAAAGGTCTCGAGTTTCCAGTTGTCTTTTTGATTGGGATGGAAGAAAATGTCTTCCCGCTTAGTCGTGCAGCTGAGGATCCAGATGAATTAGAAGAAGAACGCCGTCTGGCCTATGTAGGAATTACGCGTGCTGAGAAGGTTCTCTATCTAACGAATGCTAATTCCCGTTTACTCTTTGGTCGTACTAGCTACAATCGCCCTACACGTTTTATTAATGAAATTAGTTCAGACTTGCTTGAATACCAAGGTTTAGCTCGACCAGCCAACACTAGCTTTAAGGCGTCATACAGCAGTGGTGGAGTAGCTTTTGGTCAAGGCATGAGCTTGGCACAGGCACTTCAGAATCGTAAACGAAATGCCTCTCCAACATCTATCCAATCTAGTGCTTTGCCTTTTGGACAATTTGCTTCAGGTGAGAAAGAAACTTCAACTGATACTAGTTGGTCCATTGGTGACATTGCCCTCCACAAGAAATGGGGAGAGGGAACTGTTCTGGAAGTTTCAGGTAGCGGTGCTACTCAGGAATTAAAAATCAATTTCCCAGAAGTTGGTTTGAAAAAACTTTTGGCCAGTGTGGCCCCAATTGAGAAAAAAATCTAATTTTCCATCCTTCTCACGAATAATAAAGTGAGGAGGATTTTTATGTATAGTATTTCATTCCAAGAAGATTCACTATTACCAAGAGAAAGGCTGGCAAAAGAAGGAGTAGAAGCGCTCAGTAACCAAGAGTTGCTAGCTATTTTACTTAGGACTGGAACACGTCAAGCTAGCGTTTTTGAAATTGCCCAGAAAGTCTTGAGCAATCTTTCAAGCCTAACGGATTTGAAAAAAATGACCCTGCAGGAATTGCAGAGTCTGTCTGGTATCGGTCGTGTTAAGGCTATAGAATTACAAGCTATGATTGAACTGGGGCATCGTATTCACAAACATGAGACTCTTGAGATGGAAAGTATTCTCAGTAGTCAAAAGTTAGCTAAGAAGATGCAGCAGGAATTGGGACATAAAAAACAAGAGCACCTGGTGGCGCTCTATCTTAATACTCAAAATCAAATCATTCATCAACAGACCATTTTTATCGGTTCTGCAACTCGTAGTATCGCTGAACCGCGAGAGATTCTTCACTATGCCATCAAGCATATGGCCACCTCTCTCATCTTGGTCCACAATCATCCTTCAGGAGCGGTTGCGCCTAGCCGAAATGATGATCATGTCACTAAACTTGTTAAAGAAGCCTGCGAACTGATGGGGATTGTCCTCTTGGACCATTTGATTGTCTCACATTCTAGTTACTTTAGTTACCGTGAAAAGACAGATTTAATTTAAAGTTCATTTACGACATAGTCAAAGAGGTTTTTATCCTTGGGACGATTTTCAAACAGAAATTCTGGATGCCATTGGACACCGAGAAAGGCAACATCATCCGTACTCATGACAGCTTCAATGATACCATCTTTAGGATCATGAGCCGCAATCTTTAAATTTGGTGCTAAATCCTTAATACTCTGATGGTGGAAGGAGTTGATATGGGAAATTTCTCCATAGATTTCTCGAAGAACAGTATCTGGTTCTGTCACCAAGCGTTGGGTTGTGTACTCAGCAGAACAATCTTGCCAGTGGTCTTCGATATCTTGATACAGAGTTCCACCCATGGCAACGTTAAAGAGTTGAGTCCCACGACAGACGGAGAAAATAGGCTTTTTCTGTTTAATAGCTTCCTTGATAAGGGCCAGTTCGAAGATATCTCTTTGAAGGTGGTAGTCATCGCTATCAATGGTTTTTGGTTCACCATAGAATTTTGGATCGACATTTTGCCCACCTGTCAAGATGAGCTTGTCAATCAAACTGATATAGTGGCTAGCCATTTCTTGATCACCAATCGGTAGGATGATGGGAATCCCTCCAGCGTCTTTAACTCCTTCAACAAAGCCTTTTGCTGCGTAGCTCATCATGATGTCATCATCTGGATGAGTTTTTTCGTTTCCTGTAATCCCAATAACTGGTTTTTTCATAAAATGATTTTCGCTTTCTAATCCTCTTTTCGCATGAAGTAGAGGAGAGTTTGGAGTTCACTTGTCAAATCGACATATTGAACGACCACGTCTTTTGGTAAATGCAGATGGACTGGTGAAAAACTGAGAATTCCTTTCACGCCAGCATCCACCAAGAGATTAGCGACCTCTTGTGACTTGACGCTGGGAACGGTCAGGATCGCAGTCTTGACATCAGCATCCTTGATTTTATCCTTGATTTGAGAAATTCCGTAAATGGGAATCCCGTCAGGAGTTTGGGTCCCGACTTCAGGATGGTCATCTAGGTCAAAGGCCATGATAATCTTCATCTTGTTACGCTCGTGGAAGCGGTAGTGGAGAAGGGCATGGCCCATATTTCCAATACCTACCAGCATGACATTGGTGATGGAATTATCATTGAGCAAATCGGCAAAAAATGTCATCAGTTTTTTGACATCGTAGCCAAATCCACGCCGACCTAGTTCACCAAAATAGGAAAAATCCCGACGTACGGTCGCGGAATCAATACCGATAGCCTCTGCAATTTGCTTAGAGTTTGCACGTTCAATCTTTTCTGCATGAAATCTCTTAAAAATTCGATAGTAGAGAGAGAGTCTTTTCGCTGTAGCTTTTGGAATAGCAGACTGTTTATCTTTCACAAAATCACAACCTTTCTATTCTTCTATTTTATAGAAACATTGTGAAAAAATCAACAAAAATAAGAAAAAACTAAGAAAAATCTTAGTTTTGATGTAAAAATTCTGCATGTGATAGAAAACGGTAGAGGTCTCCGACTAGTCCTTGGTAAACTTCCTGTCCCTCAAAAGTCAAAGAAGTCACATAAAGTGTATCTGGTAGGGTCACACATCCTGACAAAGCCAGCATGAGAGACTCATAATCTTCATACTTGAGAGTACGCTCTACATGATAGCTGTCTTTATAGGTCAGTTCAAACATATAGGACCTATCTTTCAGATTTTGTAAAGACACCACGTTCTACCAAACTATCCATGAGGAAATAGAATTTTTCTTGATGAATGTGGTGGTCTTCTGATTTGAAAATATCAACTAGACGTAGCCCAAACTTGTCAGTGATATTGATTTTAGCTCCTGTAAGTTCCTTGTTAATGATGATTTTGAGTTGGAAGCCTTCACCGCTGTTTGGAACCTTTTCAAGCAGGCGAGTTAGTTCATAGTTACCAACTTTTGTCTCAAAAAATGTGTTATCCTTGAGGGTGAATTTCTTAACAGAAGGACTAAGAGTGTAGTCGTAACGACAATTTTTTAACTGAATGGTTTTTTCAAATGCCATATGGCTAACCTCCGATAATTTCTTTTAAGGTTTTTGCGAGGGTATGTAGGTCTTCAACAGTATTTTCTGGCGACAAACTGATACGAACGGATTCCTTCAAGCGTTCTGAATTTGCTCCGTACATAGCTTCAAGAACATGGCTGGATTGGACAATGCCTGCAGTACAGGCTGAGCCAGTAGAGATAGAAATTCCAGCTAGATCTAGACGAAGGAGTAAGAGGTCGTTTTTCTGGTTAGGAAAGCCAATATTGAGAACATAAGGGAGATGGTGTTGTCCTCTATTCAAGTAATATTGAATGCCCTCTAACTCTGCCAAAAAGACAGTTTCTAGATTTTGTACATGTTGAAAATGTTCTTCTTGTTTTTCTAGGTCTTCTTTTAGGGCTGCAACCATAGCCACTATGGCAGCTAGATTTTCAGTTCCTGCACGTTTTTTCTGTTCTTGGTCTCCACCATGTAGATAGGAATCAAAGTCCATGCTAGATGCGTAGAGAAAGCCGATTCCCTTAGGACCATGAAATTTATGGGCCGAAGCAGTGAGAAAATCAATGCCCAATTCTTCGGGTTGAATTGGTATTTTACCAATAGTCTGAACTGCATCGACATGATAGGCAGCAGGGTGTTGCTTGAGTATTTGGCCAATTTCAGCAATGGGAAGTAGGTTTCCTGTCTCATTATTAGCAAACATGGTAGAAACCAAAATCGTATCGTCACGTAAAGCTTTTTGAATTTGTTGGGCTGTGATTTCTTGATTTTCTGGCTGGATAATGGTTACTTCAAAACCAAAGTGTTGAACTAAGTAATCAATGGTTTCAAGGACAGCATGGTGCTCAATAGCAGTTGTGATGATATGTTTTCCTTGCTCTTGGTGACGAAGGCAGTAGCCAATGATAGCAGTATTGTTGCCTTCTGTCCCACCAGAAGTGAAAAAGATATGTTGAGGTTTTGTCCCCAGTAACTGAGCTAGTTCCTGACGGGCTTCTCGCAAGAGTTTACCAGCTTGACGACCATGACCATGAATACTAGAAGGATTTCCATAGGTTTCTTGCATAACCTCGGTCATAGCTGAAATAGCAACTGCTGACATGGGAGTCGTGGCAGCATTGTCCAAATAAATCAAAGAATCACCTTATTTCTTTTTGTTGTAGGCAAAGAGTGGGCTGACTGGTTTTCTTTCGTGGATACGAACGATGGCATCACCAATTAACTCACTAGCAGTGATGTAGCATACGTTTTTAGGAGTTTTTTCTTTTGTTGCTACTGAATCTGTCACAAGAATTTCTTTAATATTAGTATTGTCAAGAAGTTCAGCAGCTCCTTCGACGAAGAGACCGTGGCTAGAAACAGCATAAATTTCTGTAGCCCCTTCACGTTCAACGATTTTAGCAGCTTCAGAGAAGGTACGTCCTGTATTAAGAATATCGTCAATTAAAATAGCTTTTTTACCTTCGACATCACCGATAATATATCCTTCGTTGCGAGTTGCATCGTCTTGAGGGTAGTCGATAATGGCGATAGGAGCATCAAGATATTCAGCCAAGCTACGGGCACGTTTCACACCTGAATTTTTAGGGCTAACAACAACAACATCTGAGCCAAGTAAGCCCTTATCGCAATAATGTTTTGCAAATAGGGGAACTGTGAAGAGGTTGTCAACAGGAATATCAAAGAAGCCTTGAACCTGAACGGCATGCAAATCAAGTGTAAGGATGCGATCAACACCAGCCTTAACCAGCATATTAGCAACTAGTTTAGCTGTAAGTGGCTCACGTGGTGAAGCGATACGGTCTTGACGTGCATAGCCAAAATATGGAAGAACAACATTGATGCTGTGGGCACTTGCGCGCACACAAGCGTCGACCATGATAAGCAATTCCATTAGGTGGTTGTTAACAGGGAAACTTGTTGATTGGATGATGTACACATCATAACCACGGACACTTTCTTCGATATTTACTTGGATTTCTCCATCTGAAAATTGACGTGATGATAGTTTTCCAAGTGGGACACCAACAGCTTGAGCAATTTTCTGTGCAATCTCTTGGTTAGAGTTGAGTGCGAAAAGTTTCATGTTTTTTCTATCTGACATTATAGACCGTCCTCTGTAAACTTTATGGAGCCAAGCCATATACTTTAGCATATATTGACTTGGATTCGAATATTTTTATCTTTTCTATTTTACCAAAAAATAGAGATTATTTCAGCTATTTTTCATGCTTTTGACAAATCGAACCAATTTTGAAGGGGCTTTTTGGTAGGAAATCTGATTTTTCTCTAAAAATTGTTGGAAATCCTGTTTGCCTTGCTTGTGATTTTCAACTTCAAGCTCCAATTCGTAATCTGTAATATCAAAGTACTGACTCTCATCTAGCGCCATGAGACCAATAGCTGTCTTCATTTCATAGCGAAGCGTTGTGAGACAACCAAGCACCTGCCACTCACTAGTTTGGATACCATGTTTAGCCAATTCATCAAGAACCAGCCCCTGAGGAAGTTCTTCTTTAGCCAGATAGTTTTCAGCATCTTTTAGTTGTAATTTTTGATTGTATTCCATGTTTCCAATACTTTGTGGGATTTTGAGTGTCAATTCTGCCCAGTCTTCAAAAGTTCGAATGCGCATAGCAACTTTCTTTTCTCGCAGTTCAAAATTAGGCGTTTCGATGTAGTAATTTTTTTGAAGGACAGGAGTGACACCTGTGAACTGGTCTTTTAGATGATTGTATTCATCTTTTTTCAAGAGTGTTTTCAATTCAATTTCTAAATGTTTCATTTTTCTTACCTTTTCTTTATCGTTGAAAGCGGATTTATGGTATAATAAGCATTGTATTTATTGTATATGAATCTGGAGAAAAAATCAAAAATATTTTTGAAGGATAATATGAGAATAAGGGAGAATATATGACCTTAGAATGGGAAGAATTTCTAGATCCTTACATTCAAGCTGTTGGTGAGTTAAAGATTAAACTACGTGGTATTCGTAAGCAATATCGCAAGCAAAATAAGCATTCTCCGATTGAGTTTGTGACTGGTCGAGTCAAGCCAATTGAAAGTATCAAGGAAAAAATGGTTCGACGTGGTATTACTTATGCGACCTTAGAACACGATTTACAGGATATTGCTGGTTTGCGTGTGATGGTCCAGTTTGTAGATGACGTCCAAGAAGTTGTGGCTATTTTGCGCAAGCGTCAGGATATGCGGATCATACAGGAGCGAGATTACATTACTCATCGAAAGGCTTCAGGCTACCGTTCCTATCATGTGGTAGTAGAATATATGGTTGACACCATTAATGGAGCCAAGACTATTTTAGCAGAAATTCAAATACGTACCTTGGCCATGAATTTCTGGGCAACGATAGAACATTCTCTCAACTACAAATACCAAGGGGATTTCCCAGAGGAGATTAAGAAGCGATTGGAAATTACTGCTAAAATTGCCCATCAGTTGGATGAAGAAATGGGTAAAATTCGTGATGATATCCAAGAAGCCCAGGCACTTTTTGATCCTTTGAGTAGAAAATTAAATGACGGTGTAGGAAACAGTGACGATACAGATGAAGAATACAGGTAAACGAATTGACCTGATAGCTAATAGAAAACCACAGAGTCAAAGGGTTTTGTATGAATTGCGAGATCGTTTGAAGAGAAATCAGTTTATACTCAATGATACCAATCCAGATATCGTTATTTCCATTGGTGGGGATGGCATGCTCTTGTCAGCCTTTCATAAGTACGAAAACCAGCTTGACAAGGTCCGCTTCATTGGTGTTCACACTGGACATTTGGGCTTCTATACGGACTACCGTGATTTTGAGTTGGATAAGCTAGTGACTAATTTGCAGCTAGATACAGGAGCAAGAGTCTCTTACCCTGTTCTAAATGTGAAGGTCTTTCTTGGAAATGGTGAAGTGAAGATTTTTAGAGCACTAAATGAAGCCAGTATCCGAAGGTCGGATCGAACAATGGTAGCAGATATTGTAATCAATGGTGTCCACTTTGAACGTTTTCGTGGAGATGGGCTAACAGTTTCAACTCCGACGGGTAGTACAGCCTATAACAAATCACTTGGTGGAGCTGTTTTACACCCAACCATTGAAGCTTTGCAATTAACGGAAATTGCCAGCCTTAACAATCGTGTCTATCGAACGCTGGGTTCTTCCATTATTGTGCCTAAGAAGGATAAGATCGAACTCATTCCAACGAGAAACGATTACCATACTATTTCGGTTGACAATAGCGTTTATTCCTTCCGAAATATCGAAAGAATTGAGTATCAAATCGACCATCATAAGATTCATTTTGTCGCATCACCTAGCCATACCAGTTTCTGGAATCGTGTTAAGGATGCTTTCATCGGCGAGGTGGACGAATGAGGTTTGAATTTATCGCAGATGAACATGTCAAGGTTAAGACCTTCTTAAAAAAGCACGAGGTTTCTAAAGGACTACTGGCCAAGATTAAGTTTCGGGGTGGAGCTATTCTGGTCAATGACCAACCGCAAAATGCAACCTATCTATTGGATATTGGAGACCGAGTTATCATCGATATTCCCGCTGAGGAAGGCTTTGAAACTCTAGAAACTATCGAGCGCCCACTGGATATTCTCTATGAGGATGACCATTTTTTAGTCTTGAATAAACCCTATGGAGTGGCTTCTATTCCTAGTGTCAATCACTCCAATACAATCGCTAATTTTATCAAGGGTTACTATGTCAAGCAAAACTATGAAAATCAGCAGGTTCACATTGTGACCAGGCTCGATAGGGACACTTCTGGCTTGATGCTCTTTGCCAAGCACGGCTATGCCCATGCACGACTAGACAAGCAGTTGCAGAAAAAATCTATCGAGAAACGCTACTTTGCTTTGGTTAAAGGTGAAGGATACTTGGAGTCAGAGGGGGAAATTATTGCCCCGATTGCGCGTGATGAAGACTCCATTATTACCAGACGTGTAGCTAAAGGTGGAAAGTATGCTCATACTTCTTACAAGATTGTAGCTTCTTATGGAAATATTCACTTGGTCGATATTCGCCTGCACACTGGGCGAACCCACCAAATCCGAGTCCACTTTTCTCATATTGGTTTTCCTTTGTTGGGAGATGACTTGTACGGTGGTAGTCTAGATGATGGAATTCAGCGCCAAGCCCTACATTGCCATTACCTATCCTTTTATCATCCTTTTCTAGAGCAAGACTTGCAGTTAGAAAGTCCCTTGCCGGATGATTTCAGTAACCTTATTACCCAGTTATCAACTAATACTCTATAAAAATTGTTTCAGAGTATAATTATTATCTTAAAGGAGAAAACTCATGGAAGTTTTTGAAAGTCTCAAAGCCAACTTGGTTGGTAAAAATGCTCGTATCGTTCTCCCTGAAGGGGAAGAGCCTCGTATTCTCCAAGCAACTAAACGCTTGGTAAAAGAAACAGAAGTGATTCCTGTTTTGCTTGGAAATCCTGAAAAAATTAAAATTTATCTTGAAATCGAAGGTATCGAGGACGGTTATGAAGTCATTGATCCTCAACACTACGATAAATTTGAAGAAATGGTTGCTGCCTTGGTAGAACGTCGCAAGGGCAAAATGTCTGAAGAAGATGCACGCAAGGTTTTGGTTGAAGATGTCAACTATTTTGGTGTTATGTTGGTTTACTTGGGCTTGGTTGATGGAATGGTGTCTGGAGCTATTCACTCAACAGCTTCAACAGTACGTCCAGCCCTGCAAATCATTAAAACTCGTCCAAATGTAACTCGTACTTCAGGTGCCTTCCTCATGGTTCGTGGTACGGAGCGTTACCTATTTGGGGACTGTGCCATCAATATCAATCCAGACGCGGAAGCTTTGGCTGAAATTGCCATCAACTCAGCAATTACAGCTAAGATGTTTGGAATCGAGCCTAAAATTGCTATGCTAAGCTATTCTACTAAAGGTTCAGGATTTGGAGAAAGCGTTGATAAGGTTGTTGAGGCAACTAAAATTGCTCACGACTTGCGTCCTGACCTTGAAATCGATGGGGAATTGCAATTTGATGCAGCCTTCGTTCCAGAAACTGCAGCTCTGAAAGCTCCTGGAAGTACAGTAGCTGGTCAAGCAAATGTCTTCATCTTCCCAGGTATCGAGGCAGGAAATATCGGTTACAAGATGGCAGAACGTCTTGGCGGTTTTGCGGCTGTTGGACCTGTTTTGCAAGGTTTGAACAAGCCAGTTAACGACCTTTCTCGTGGATGCAATGCTGATGATGTTTACAAGTTAACCCTTATCACAGCAGCTCAAGCAGTTCATAAATAATATTTAGTCCTCTTTCCTTTGGGAAGAGGCTTTTTAATACTAGGAAAAGGACAGTTAGAGTCTTCTGTGTTATACTAGAGATATGTTAGATTTGAAAGAATACGGTATCGTCATGTGGCCGGATGAGAAGATTGTTTCTTTCCGTGAGAAACTTCTTGCCTGGTATGATGAAAACAAAAGAGATTTACCTTGGAGGAGAAGTAAAAATCCTTATCATATCTGGGTGTCTGAAATTATGCTTCAGCAAACCAGGGTGGATACGGTTATTCCTTATTATGAACGATTCTTGGACTGGTTTCCAACAGTGGAAAGTTTGGCAACTGCCCCTGAAGAGCGTTTGTTAAAGGCTTGGGAAGGTTTGGGTTATTATTCTCGAGTTCGTAATATGCAGGCTGCAGCCCAGCAGATTATGACTGACGTTGGTGGTCAATTTCCAAATACCTATGAAGGAATTTCCAGCTTGAAAGGGATTGGTCCTTACACAGCAGGAGCTATTTCCAGTATTGCTTTTAACTTGCCTGAGCCGGCTGTAGATGGTAATGTCATGCGAGTGCTGGCCCGTCTGTTTGAAGTCAACTACGATATTGGGATTCCAAGTAATCGAAAAATTTTTCAGGCAATGATGGAAATCCTGATTGACCCAGAAAGGCCAGGTGACTTTAATCAAGCCTTGATGGACTTGGGATCAGATATTGAGGCGCCTGTAAATCCCAGACCAGAAGAAAGCCCAGTTAAGGACTTTAGTGCGGCATATCAGAATGGCACAATGGACCGTTATCCAATCAAGGCTCCCCAAAAAAAGCCTGTTCCAATTTATCTCAAAGCCTTGGTAGTCAAAAATACTCAAGGACAATTTTTACTTGAAAAAAATGAAAGTGAAAAGCTATTGGCAGGTTTTTGGCATTTTCCCTTGATAGAAGTTGATAACTTTTCGCAAGAAGAGCAGTTTGACCTCTTTCATCAGGTTGCAGAAGAAAGTGTTAACTTTGGTCCCAGTCCAGAAGAGAGTTTTCAGCAGGACTATGATTTAGAAGTTGATTGGCTTGATGTTTGTTTTGAAACTGTCAAGCATGTCTTTAGTCATCGCAAGTGGCATGTTCAAATTGTAGCAGGCCAGGTGACTGACTTCCATGACTTTTCAAATAGGGAAGTTCGCTGGCTTTCACCAGAAGAGTTCAAGGATGTTCCGCTTGCTAAACCCCAACAAAAAATCTGGCAGGCTTATGCACAAGCCAACTTAGACAGTAGCAAAGACTAGCTATTGTGTCTTCTTGCTATTTTTTTGGTATAATAGTAGAGAAAAAGGTGAACAAATGAAAAAAATATTAATTGTAGATGATGAAAAACCAATCTCGGATATTATCAAGTTTAATATGACCAAGGAAGGTTACGAAGTTGTAACTGCTTTTAATGGTCGTGAAGCGCTAGAGCAATTTGAAGCGGAACAACCGGATATTATTATTCTGGATTTGATGCTTCCCGAAATTGATGGTTTAGAAGTTGCTAAGACTATTCGCAAGACAAGTAGTGTACCTATTATCATGCTGTCGGCTAAAGACAGTGAGTTTGATAAGGTTATCGGTTTAGAGCTTGGAGCGGATGACTATGTAACGAAACCCTTCTCAAATCGTGAGTTGCAGGCGCGTGTTAAAGCTCTTCTTCGTCGCACGGACTTGGCTTCTGTAGACAATCAAGAGTCAGATGAAAAGAAAACCCAACCCTTACAAATTGGGGACTTGGAGATTGTGCCAGATGCTTATGTAGCTAAAAAATACGGTGAAGAATTAGACTTAACCCACCGTGAATTTGAACTCTTGTACCACTTGGCATCTCATATTGGTCAAGTGATTACGCGTGAACACTTGCTTGAAACGGTATGGGGTTATGATTATTTCGGAGATGTTCGGACTGTTGACGTAACTATCAGACGTTTGCGTGAGAAGATTGAAGATACACCTAGTCGTCCAGAGTATATCCTAACACGTCGTGGTGTTGGTTATTATATGAGAAATAATGATTGAATTGATTAGAAAAAATATTCTTACTAGTGATTTTATCTTCATTTTAATTTTATTGGGTTTTATCTTGATTGTTACCTTGCTTTTGCTAGAAAATCGGCGAGATAATATTCGGTTGAAGCAAATTAATCAAAAAGTTAAAGACTTGATTGCAGGAGATTATTCTCAGGTATTGGATATGCAGGGAAGCTCTGAAATCACTAATATTACCAATAATCTCAATGATTTATCAGAAGTAATCCGCTTGACCCAAGAAAATCTGGAACAAGAGAGTAAACGATTGCACAGTATCCTCTCTTACATGACAGACGGAGTCCTTGCGACCAATCGTCGTGGCAAGATTACTATGATTAATGACATGGCTAAGAAACAGCTAGGTGTTCAGAAGGAAGAGGTTCTTAATAAAAGTATTCTAGAATTGCTTAAGATTGAAGATGAGTATGACCTTCGTGATTTGATTACCCAAATTCCTGAACTCATGATTGATTCCCAGGATGCCAATGGTGAGTATCTGAGCCTTCGTGTACGATTTGCCTTGGTCCGTCGTGAGTCTGGCTTTATCTCAGGTTTGGTTGCTGTTTTACACGATACGACGGAGCAGGAGAAGGAAGAACGGGAACGGAGACTCTTTGTTTCTAATGTTAGTCATGAGCTACGTACTCCTCTAACTAGTGTGAAATCTTATCTTGAAGCCTTGGATGAAGGGGCCTTGTCAGAACCTGTCGCACCAGATTTTATCAAGGTCTCTCTAGACGAAACCAACCGTATGATGCGGATGGTGACAGATCTTCTTCATCTTTCACGGATTGATAATGCAACCAGTCATCTGGATGTGGAATTAATCAATTTCACTGCCTTTATAACCTTTATCCTCAACCGTTTTGATCAGATAAGAGGGCAGGATGAAGAGAAGAAATATGAATTGGTGAGAGATTACCCAATTACCTCAGTCTGGATAGAGATAGATACAGATAAGATGACACAGGTGATTGATAATATTCTCAACAATGCCATCAAATATTCGCCAGATGGTGGGAAAATCACAGTGACCATGAAGACAACTGATGATCAGATGATTTTATCAATCTCTGACCAAGGCTTAGGTATTCCTAAACAAGATTTGCCTCGAATCTTTGACCGTTTTTATCGTGTGGATCGTGCTAGAAGTCGTGCCCAAGGAGGTACTGGTTTAGGACTAGCTATTGCTAAAGAGATTATCAAACAACATAAGGGCTTTATTTGGGCCAAGAGTGAATACGGTAAGGGATCGACCTTTACCATTGTGCTCCCTTATGATAAGGATGCAGTGAAAGAAGAAGTATGGGAGGATGAAGTAGAAGACTAGAATGAGTGAAACAGGCTTTAAATACAGTATTTTAGCGTCGGGTTCCAGTGGAAATTCCTTTTATCTGGAAACTCCAAAAAAGAAACTTTTAGTGGATGCAGGCTTGTCTGGGAAAAAAATTACCAGCCTACTTGCTGAAATTAATCGCAAGCCAGAAGACTTGGATGCCATCCTGATTACGCATGAGCATTCTGACCATATTCATGGAGTAGGTGTTTTGGCTCGCAAGTATGGTATGGATTTGTATGCCAATGAAAAGACCTGGCAGGCTATGGAAAACAGTAAGTATCTTGGCAAGGTGGATTCTTCGCAAAAGCATATCTTTGAAATGGGCAAAACCAAAACCTTTGGAGATATCGACATCGAGAGTTTTGGTGTAAGCCATGATGCAGTCGCACCGCAGTTCTATCGCTTTATGAAAGATGATAAGAGTTTTGTCCTTTTGACAGATACAGGTTATGTCAGTGACCGTATGGCAGGGATTGTCGAAAATGCAGATGGTTATCTTATTGAGTCCAATCATGATGTAGAAATTTTGCGAGCAGGTTCTTACGCTTGGCGACTCAAACAACGAATCCTATCTGACCTAGGTCACCTTTCCAACGAGGACGGTGCTGAAGCCATGATTCGGACGCTAGGAAATCGCACTAAGAAAATCTATCTTGGTCACTTGTCTAAGGAAAACAATATCAAGGAGTTGGCTCACATGACCATGGTCAATCAGCTAGCACAAGCTGATCTGGGAGTCGGAGTAGACTTTAAGGTTTATGATACCTCACCAGATACCGCAACACCATTAACAGATATATAGAAAGAACGCTGAGAAGGTGTTCTTTTTATATTGACTGAACACCTAAAAAGTAATACAATGGTGTTACCATTAAAAAAGGGAGCACAAAAGATGACTACTATTACATTAAAAGTTTCTGAAGCTGATAAAACATTTATGAAAGCAATGGCTAAGTTTGAAGGAGTTTCTCTGTCGGAACTTATCCGCACCAAAACTCTTGAAGCTCTAGAAGACGAATACGACGCTCGTGTGGCAGATTTAGCCTATCAAGAGTATTTAGACGACTTGGAAAAAGGAGTTGAACCCATTACTTGGGAAGAAATGATGCATGATTTAGGCTTGGAGGATGAATAATTTGTATAAATTAGTTCCAACAAGACGTTTCATCAAGCAATTGAAAAAATTGGATCGTTATACGCAGAAGCTAATTACAAACTATTTACAAACCAATGTTTTGGAAGACCCAAGACGACACGGAAAGGCTTTGGTTGGTAATCGTGTTGGTCAATGGCGCTATAGAATTGGTAATTATCGAGTTATCGTACAAATTGTAGATAATGAATTAGTCATTGCTACTTTAGAAGTTGGTCATCGGAGAGATATTTATTGAATTAAAGTTGACTAATAACAGTATAGAAAGTGAGGAGAGTAAAACTTGAAGAAAAAATGGTTTTTTGCAGATTATTATGATACAACAATTATTTTACTTGCTTTAATCTCTGTTATTCTGGTATTACTTGGATTTGCTGAGATGATTGATTTAGACAGTCCTCCATACAGTATTATTGACTTGCTACTTTGGTTTGTGTTTGTGGTAGATTATGGTTGGCGGTTCTTTTCAAGTAAAGCAAAATGGAGGTTTATACTTGAAAATATCTTTGACTTGTTAGCTATCCTTCCTTTAAATGCTATTTTTACAGTATTGCGATTAGGGCGTATCTTCCGCTTAGCAAGGCTGACAAAATTACTGAAACTGACTCGTTTACTTAGAATAATTGGACTTACAGGTAAATTAGAAAGAAAAATTAGTAGATTCTTACGGACAAATGGCCTGATTTATATCTTGTATGTTAATATCTTTATCGTGCTAGTAGGAAGTTCAATTTTATCTGTAGTTGAAGAAAAATCCTTCTCAGATAGTCTTTGGTGAGCTATTGTGACAGTAACTACTGTTGGTTATGGTGATATTGTTCCTACTTCAATTTTTGGTAAATGTTTAGCTGTCTTATTAATGCTTGTCGGTATTGGAACAATAGGAATGTTAACGAGTGCCTTGACGAACTTTTTTGTAAAAGATAATTCAGATGAACAGATAAAACTTGATAAACTCCAAGATGAATTATCTAGTCAGAGAATATTACTAGAGAAACAATCTGAAAAGATAGAAGAACTACATCGAATGATACAAGATTTGATTGAAAAAAGGTAATTTTGACCATTTAAAAACCACTCGATTGTACTGACCCCCAAAAGTTAGACAATTAATTTATGCGAAGGATTTAGTTCTGT
>CAJZGT010000003.1 GCA_916048145.1 uncultured Streptococcus sp. | reverse complement strand
TGTACTTCATATCCCTTATTTTTCAAGAGTTGTGCTGTTTTCTTTGGAACATCAATTGTTCGTAAAGTTCCCTCTATCAAAAGATTGTATCCCAAATGACTCAATTCGGTTACTAAAGACTCTACCATTTTTCCTGCAAAATCTTTGGTGTATTCTACACTGTCTTTGCCATATTCTTGCTGAAGTTCTAAATAGTGTGGATGCTGAGAACGAAAACTATCGCCATCTATGATAACAATATTTCCTTGAAATTCTTTCTGTTTTATACGATGGACTGTAGTCTTACCAGCACCACTTTGCCCTCCAAGCAAAATCGCTATAGGTTGCTTACTGGACTTTTTTCCTCTTGTCAGTGAGCGAACGTTCCTCGCTAAAGCATGTTTGAATTCACTATCAGTATAATCTTGGATTTCCATTAGGCTACCATCCGTTTTTCAGATATCTCTAACATACGTTCAATTCCATCCAAATAGCCGCTATATCTCTCTATTTCATCAAAAGTTTCTACTAAATAGATATTCGTATGAATCAAATCAGATAGATCATCACTCATTAAAATCCAAGGATTAGATTCATCATCAATGCTAATTCCCTGACTATCTTGATAACGATAGAGTCGAGATAATAGATTAGCACCTCTTTCTTTCACAATTTCAATTTTTAAAGTCAATTCATAATCTTCAACAGGATTGAGCATTTTATCTTCTCCTACAATATCGACATAAGATACATTAAACTTCTGACAAATGATATCTATTAGTTCCGTAGAGACTGAACTCGTTCCATTTTCATACCGGCTCAAGCTATTTCGAGAAATTCCTACAATTCGGGCAAAGTCGTCTTGTGTTAAGTCATGTGTTTTACGTAAGGATTTTATGTTCTTTCCAATCATGGCAAACTCCTTTATTTTTATAATTCAATTATAGCATAAAAAAGCAGAACGCACCAATTTTGGTGCGTTATTTCTTGTTTTTCTAGCCTAAGCTTTACTTCTAAAAAAGCCACCTTAAAGAGTAATTCCTTTTTCGGTGGCTTTTCAAAATACTATACATTAAAATACTCTTGTTTAATTTTTGTAAGCAGATTGTTAGCAACCGAAGTTACACCAACATGCATCAGTTCAGGATCAGAATAATCTAGATTACGAGCATAACCTTCTGCAACAGTCTGAGCAATACGCTCATCCAATTTATAATTAGAGGCTTTTAATAGTGCTTGAAATAATTCTGAACTATATAGTTTAATATTATTTTCCAATGATACTACTGCCATTTTTGTAACTCCTCTCCTGTTTTTGATTGATAAACCTTCTCTAATTTCATTATATCAGAAAAAGATTGGTTGTGAATGGATAATTGTTTAAAAGAATAGGGTTTTCTAAACTAAGCAAGCATTCCTTCTTTTGTAATTTCATTCTGACGAAAACGAGCTAAAGCTTGGGTTGGATTGTCATCAGTCTAAACACCATAGATAAAATCAAAATGGTGTTGTAATTCATCTGGATTTTCCCGATTTTGAACGACAAATTCCGCAAAATCTAAATCTGACTCTGATTTTTTATGTTTTGCAAAATAGTGACAATGATAGTCAGGGTTCTTAAAAATTTCTACAAAATTTGAAATACGAAATTCTAATATAATTAGAATCTATACATAGCTTACTTCTGGTCATTTAAAACGAGCCCTGCTCTCCAAAATAATTTTATTAAAAAGAAAAACCCTGCCAAATTAATTTTTGGTAGGGTTTTTGGTAGGAAACTAAATTAATTTATCAGTTTCTAAAATGTGTTCACGATTCTAAAAGGCTGATACTATAGTATTCCGAATTCTAATTGGTATATGTCTCTTATTTAAGAGTAACTGAAGCTCCAGCTTCTTCCAATTTAGCTTTGATTTCTTCAGCTTCTGCAGTTGCAACGCCTTCTTTGATGACACCTGGTGCACCATCAACAAGTTCTTTAGCTTCTTTAAGTCCAAGACCAGTGATTTCACGTACAACTTTGATAACGCCAACTTTTTTGTCGCCAGCAGCTGTCAATTCAACGTCAAATGAGTCTTTAGCAGCACCAGCGTCAGCAGCACCAGCTGCAGCAACAGCTACAGGAGCAGCTGCAGTTACACCAAATTCTTCTTCGATAGCTTTTACAAGGTCGTTCAATTCAAGGATTGAAGCTTCTTTAATTTCAGCAATAATGTTTTCAATGTTCAATGCCATTGTTATTTCCTCCAAATAAGTTTTAAATTTATGTTTTTATTTTTTGTAGCTAGGCTACGCTGCGTAGCTTAAGATTAAGCTGCGTCTTCTTTGTTGTCTGCAACCGCTTTGACTGCAAGAGCAACGTTGCGCACTGGCGCTTGAAGTACAGAAAGGAGCATAGAAAGAAGTCCTTCGCGGTTTGGAAGAGTTGCAAGTGCAAGAATCTCTTCTTTAGATGCGACAGCGCCTTCGATTGCACCACCTTTGATTTCAAGTGCTTCAGCGTTTTTAGAAAAGTCGTTCAAGATTTTCGCTGGTGCGATAACATCTTCGTTAGAAAATGCTACTGCAGATGGTCCAACAAATACAGATGCAAGTTCTTCAAGACCAGCTTTTTCAGCTGCACGACGCAAGATTGAGTTTTTAATGACTTTATACTCAACTTCGCTTCCACGAAGCTCACGACGAAGAACTGTATCTTGTTCAACTGTCAAACCACGAGCGTCTACAACGACGATTGATGCAGCAGCTTTCATTTTTTCAGCTACTACGTCAACTAGTTCCGCTTTCTTAGCAATAATTGCTTCACTCATTAGTGTGTTCACCTCCGTAATTATTTTGCTTGGGGAATTTTTCCAAAAGAAAAACGCGCCCAAACCTAGACACGAAAGTACAATACGCTTCTTTTTACATGATACGTTTTGTCCTCGGTAGGATACTTATGAGTCGAGCTCCCCTACTGTCTTAGGCAGTTTTTTCAAACCGTATATAAGTATAGCATAGTCAAAAAAAGAATGCAAGATTTTTGCAAACTTTTTAAAAATTTTTTCGTGATTTTTCTTCTAAAGTTCTACTGTCAGGACTTGACCTTGTTTAACAACCTGTTCTCCAGCAATATAAACATCATCAACATCACTGGATTTGACTGCATAAACCAGATGAGAGAGCATATTTGCCTGAGGTTGGAGATGAATTTTCCCTTGAGGTTGGATGACCAGAAAATCTGCCTGCTTGCCAACTTCCAGACTTCCTATTTCATTTTCCATTCCAAGAACCTTAGCACCTTCTATCGTTAGAGCTTTGAGGGCTGTTTCGATTGGAAACTGGCTGGCATCTCCACTCTTCATTTTCTGTAAGAGAGCTGCTGTTCGTCCTTCCTCAAACATATCAAGGTTGTTGTTGGAAGCAACTGAATCCGTCGCAATTCCCACAGCCACTCCCGCTTTTTGGAGCTGGATAATTGGAGCAATTCCTGATGCCAGTTTGAGGTTACTGATAGGATTGTGGGCAATAGCCACTTGAGAGGATGCCAAGCGCTCAATTTCTCGCTCGTTTAATTCGACCCCGTGAGCAAAGACGGACGGATGATCTAAGTAACCTAGTTCTTCTAGAAAAGCAAGGGGGCGTTTGCCGTAGCGTTTCAGGATAATTCCTGATTCCTCCTTGGTCTCCGCCACATGGATATGGAGAGGAATATTTAGCTCTTTTGCCATGTCTAAACTCGCTTGTAGCAAGTCTCTACTACAGCTATAGGGAGAATGTGGGGCTACCATCACCTTGAAATTTGGATTTTTATATCCAATAATTTCCTCAATGATTGCTCGAGTTCTGCTTATAGTTTCATCAGTTGTCTCCGCCTCAGAAGAAAAGAGGGTAGGTGAGAAATAACAACGCATCTTGGAATCCTTGACTGCCTGATAAACTCGCTCAATATCCACCCCATTGGGATTATACATATCATTAAAGGTTGTTGTTCCTGACTGTAGCATCTCTGTCAGAGCTTCTTTAACAGCCTTGGTAGTCATGTCAGGAGTAAACTCAGCTTCTGCTGGCCAGATATAGTCATTGAGCCATTCATGGAGATTACTGTCATCTCGGATTCCTCTCAATCCTGTCATAGCAGAATGGGTATGGCAATTGACCAAACCAGGCATAATCCAGGCTCCCTGATAGTCTATAATCTGCTCAGCTTGCTCTAAAATCTCTGACTTCTCTTGACCAACATAGACGATTTGAGAATCCTTAACTGCTAAGATTCCATTCAGATAAACATGGAAATCTTGGTCACAAGTCACGATATTTACATGCTGATAGACTTTCATTCTAGGCTCCTTTTCTAAATACTCTCTTCAAACCTCTGCAGATTCACCTTGCCGTAGATATATGTTACTGACTTCGTCAGTCTTATCTACAACCTCAAAACAGTGTTTTGAGCTGACTTCGTCAGTCTTATCTACAACCTCAAAGCAGTGTTTTGAGCAACCTATGGCTAGCTTCCTTGTTTGCTCTTTGATTTTCATTGAGTATTACAGTGAATAATTTTTCTAGCTATTGTAACAAAAAAGTCACCCGAAGGCAACTTTTTTCGTCCATAAAATTTCAAAAGAGAAAGGATTATTCAGAGCTGAAAGCTGCAGCTTGCTGCATTTGGTAATACTTTCCCTTTCGAGCCATGAGTTCCTGATGATTGCCATACTCCACGATGTCACCATCCACCAAGACAAGGATTAAATCTGCATCCTGAATGGTTGACAAGCGGTGGGCGATGATAAAACTTGTGCGCCCCTTCATGAGTTTAGCAAAGGCATCCTGTACCAGCACTTCTGTCCGCGTATCGATGGATGAAGTTGCTTCGTCTAAGATAAGAATCTTTGGAATAGCCAGAAAGACTCGGGCAATGGTCAAAAGCTGGGCTTGACCAACAGAAAGAGATTCTCCAGCATTTTCCAACTTGGTATCATAGCCTTGAGGTAACTGTTGGATGAAAAAGTCTGCATTGGCTGCTTTGGCAGCAGCAATCACTTGCTCCCGACTGACTTCAGGATTTCCAAAGGCAATATTGTCATGAATAGTCCCTTGCTTGAGCCAGGTTTCTTGGAGCACCATCCCAAACTGCTGTCTCAATGATGATCGGGTATAGTCGTAAATGGAACGACCATCTAACAAGATATCTCCCGAGTTAATAGGATAAAATCGCATGAGGAGATTGATAAGGGTTGATTTGCCAGCACCTGTCGGACCAACAATAGCTACCTTGCTACCGGCTGGGATATCGATAGATAAGTCCTTAATCAAAATCTTTTCAGGATTGTAGCCAAAAGAAACCTGTTTAAAGGAAATAGCTCCCTTAACTTGATCACTGGTCAAGACTGCCTTGTCTGTTTCAGCCGCCTCAGGACTTTCTAAGACAGCATAGACACGCTCTGCGCAAGCGAGAGCACTTTGCAATTCAGCTAGCACTGAAGAAATATCGTTAAAAGGTTTGGTGTATTGCTGAACATAGTTCAAAAAAGTCACTAAGTGTCCAACGGTCAAAGTGGATCCCATCATGATACGATAAGCTCCTACTCCAGCTAGAAGAGCATAAATGAGTGCATTGACAAAGCGAGTCGAAGGATTGACCGTTGAGGAATAAAAGATGGCTGACTGAGAATAGCCTGCGTAGTTGGCATTCGCCTCGTGCAGTCTTTGGATAAACTCTGCCTGAGCATTGAAAGATTGAATAATAGTCTGCTGGCTCAACGATTCTTCAATCAACTGAGTCTGAATTCCCCTCGTCTCTGTTTGCTTTTGGAAGAGATGATAGGAGCGTTTGGCAATAAAGCGTGAGATTACCATAGACAGTGGCGTCAACAGCAAGACCAAAAGAGTCATGAGGAGATGAATTTGGAGCATAGCTAGAATACTAACCAAAATCATTAAGACGCCAATGAAAAATTGGTTAAAAATCATGGTCAAGCCAGCTGCCAACTGTTCTATGTCTGTGGTCACACGACTGACCATCTCCCCACTGCCTTGCAGATCCACGAAGGCAATTGGTAAACGATGGATCTTATGAATGATTCGCTCTCGTAAGTCTCTGGTATAAGAGAAAATTAGACGATTATAGAGGAGAGGGTTGACCCATTGCACAAGGGTATTTCCTATGACCACCAAGATCATTTGGAGAAAAATCTGCCAAAAAACTGGTGAAGAACCAGCCACTAGGACTTGGTCGATGACCTGCCCAATCAATATAGGTAGGTAGATTGATAAGGCAACTTGGACAATGGTTCCTAGAAAGGCTAGAAAAAGAAGGAAGGTATGACTTGTAAGGTCTTTAGCCAAACGTTTGAGCGTCTGGTTTGCAGTTTGTCGTCTCATACTAGTCCTCCTTACCATGTTGGGATGCATTGATTTCACGATAGACTTGACTGGTCTTCATCAAGTCATCGTGCTTGCCGATAGCTAGGAGCTCACCTTTTTCCAAGAGGAGAATCTGGTCAGCCATCTGTAAAGTCGATGTTCTTTGAGAAATCAAAATTAAGCTTGTATTTGGCAAATTTTCTCGAATAGCTTTCAAGAGATTGAACTCAGTAATGGTGTCCAGGGCAGAGGTCGCATCATCTAGGATGAGAAATGGAGCTTGGCGCAAGACTGCTCGTGCGATAGACAGCCTTTGTTTTTGACCGCCTGAGAAATTTCGCCCTCCTGCCTCAACTAGAGCATCCAAGAGTCCTTCCTTATCACTGACAAAATCCTTGGCTTGCGCAATTTCCAAGGATTGCCAGAGTTCTTGATCAGTCACTTCTTGATTTAAACCCAAAGTTAAGTTGGAACGAATAGTTCCTTTAAAGAGTTCGACTTTTTGGGGCACATAGGCAATCCAAGACCGCCACTGCTCCAAATTAAGAGGACTAGATCCATCTCGATAAAGGTCAATGCTCCCCTTGTCTGCTGGATAAAGTCCAAGGATGAGTTGCACCAAACTTGATTTACCAGAACCTGTTCCCCCAATGATACCAAGGATTTGCCTTTGCTGCATATCAAAGGAAATGTCTCTCAAAGAAGGCTGGGCCGCATCAGGATAGGTAAAGGTCAATTCTTGGACTTGTAAAACCTGATTACTGGTAGCTTGCTTTTGTTCTAATTCTGAATGGATATCTTCTGGAGCCTCAGCAAAGACTTCCTCGATTCGCTTGGCTGAGATGTAGGACTGGTTGAGAGAATTTATCAGCATGGCGAGCTTGACCAATTCCACCAAGATCTGTAGGAGATAGTTGATAAGTGCAATGAGAGCACCTTGACTTAGCAATCCTCCTTGAATAGAAATATAGCCTTGCCAGATAATGACTAGGAGAGTTCCATTTACAATCAGATAGGTCAGGGGTGTTAATAAACTGGACCAGAAACCCGTCTTTTCTTGTAAACTTGCATAGACTTTGTTAAGGGTTTGAAAAATCTGTAACTCTCGTTTTTCTTGTCCAAAAGCACGAATAACCCGCATACCTTGTAATTGCTGGCGCGTTTCTTGAACCAGTTGGTCCGTTTTCTTTCTGAGAACACTGTAGAGAGGATTAATCAGTCTAGAGAGCCCTACAATAACAATGGTCAAAATGACAACCATGACCAAGAACCAGAAAGTCAGCTCAGCTGAGATGCGATAAGCCATAAAAATGGCACCAAAAACGATAATAGGCGCTCGCAAAAAGAGACGCAGGAATTGATTGATACCAGTCTGAATCTGGTAAGTGTCCGAAGTCAAGCGAGTGACCAAGCTAGAAGTTGTCAAACGGTCTCTACTATCCTTAGGTAAAGTCAAAATATGACGATAAAGATCGTTTGTCAATTCCTTGGCAAAACCTACCGCTGCCTTGGCTGAGTAAAACTGGGCTATTAAAGCCACTACAACACCAATTACTGCAAAGATAAGGAGCAGGCCAATCTGCATCCAAAGATGGCCTTGATCTTTCTGGGGCAAGGATTGGTCAACAATCCCAGCAATCACCATGGGAACTAAGAGCTCAAACACAGCTTCTAGTAGCTTGAACAAGGGTGCTAAAATCGACTCCTTGATGTAGGGTTTGAAGTAAGATAATAGGTGTTTCATAAATCCCTTCTATTCGTATTCTGGAAATAAAGAAAGTGGGAAGTGCCCACCCTCTCTGTTTCATTTGTTTAAGTAAGGCAGTAAATAGCCATATCCTTCCTCTTCCATCTCATCCTTGGATACAAAACGCAAGGATGCAGAATTAATACAGTAACGCAGGCCACTTAACTCCTGAGGACCATCTGTGAAAACATGACCCAAGTGAGCATTCCCCGACCGAGAACGAACCTCAATTCTCTCCATTCCATGGCTGAGATCCTTGTAATAATGAATCAATTCCTTGGAAATCGGACGGCTAAAACTTGGCCAACCACATCCTGAGGCAAACTTATCCTTGGCAAAAAAGAGGGGCTCACCTGTCGTGATGTCTACATAAATTCCCTCTTCAAAGGTTTGGTCATAGGCATTGGTAAATGGAGCCTCTGTAGCAGCTTCTTGGGTAACACGATAAGCCTCTTCTGATAAGCTTTCCTTTAACACTTCTTGGCTAGGCTTTTCATAGTTTGCTGCATCAATCAATGGCTTCTCAGCATCGGTCACATCGATATGACAGTAACCTGAAGGATTCTTCTTAAGATAGTCTTGGTGGTAATCTTCAGCCAGAATGTAGTGGCGAAGTTTCTCCACCTCTACTGCAATCTTTCGCCCAATCATGCGCTCCTGCTCCTGCACCACTGTGTAGATAGCTGGCAAATCAGCTTCATCTTGGTAATAAATTCCAGTCCGATACTGACGTCCACGGTCATTCCCTTGTTGATTGATGGATAGAGGGTCGATGACACGGAAATAATAAAGTAAAATCTCTCTGAGTGACACTGCCTTCTCATCGTAAATCACTTGAACCGTTTCTGCATGGTCTGTTTCCTTGAGCAACTGGTAATTGGTCGTTTCGACTTGTCCATTAGCGTAGCCAACACTGGTTTCTAATACTCCGGAAATTCGTGAAAAATACTCCTCTAGGCCCCAAAAACAACCACCTGCTAGATAAATTTCTGCCATCTTTATTTCTCCTTTATCAAGTTTTTAACTAATACTCTTCGAAAATCTCTTCAAACCACGTCAGCTTACATCTGCAACCTCAAAACAGTATTTTGAGCTAACTTCGTCAGTTCTATCCACAACCTCAAAGCGGTGCTTTGAGCAACCTGCGGCTAGCTTCCTAGTTTGCTCTTTGATTTTCATCAAGTATAAACTTCTTTTCAAAAAAAGGATAGGAAGCCCTCTGGTCAAGAGTTTCCCCATCCTATCTTCTATTCTTTATTTTGCTTCGACACGGACACCTTGGGTATCAACTTTCAAGTCATGAAGTTTTCCTTTGAAGGGTTGCTTTTCCAATTCAGCCTTAATCGTTGGCATCTTGTCATGAGAAGCCAAAACCATAACTGTCGGACCAGCACCAGAGAGGTAGGTTGCATAGGCACCATTTTCTTTGGCTACTTGCTTAATCGTCGCAAATTCTCTCACCAAGTCCTGACGATAGCGCTCGTGGAAGAGGTCTCCCTCGATTGCTTGCCCAGCGGTCACCATGTCTCCTGCCAACAAGGCCGCAACCGCCACATTGGCGATAGAACTAGCTGCAACAGCTTCCTTATAAGACAATTTCTTAGGCAAGACGCCACGGCTGTCTCGAGTACGCAATTCATAGTTTGGAATGTAGGCTAGGAAATCACATTCTGGGAAGTCTGCTACGATAGCAGAAACTTGTCCATCAACAGAGCTTGCAATAACGAGATTACCATAAATGGCTGGAGCCACATTGTCAGGATGTCCTTCAATCTTGGTCGCCAACTGCAATTTTTCATGGTCTGACAAGTTGAGCTGCCCCAGTTGGTTTGCTAGCTCAATCCCAGCAACAATAACCGAGCTGGAAGAACCCAAACCACGCGCCAAGGGAACATCACTGGTCATTTTCAAACGTCTTGGTTGCAAGTCTGGTACAATTTGCAAGGCAATTTTGAGCAAGAGATTACGCTCGTCATGAGGAATCCATTTGCCAATCTGGTGTTCAATCAACCACTCATCTCGTTCTTCACAGACCTCAATTTGAAGATACTTGGTTACAGCTACACCGACCGAGTCAAAACCTGGCCCGATATTGGCACTGGTTGCAGGTACAATAATCTTCATCTTATTCTCCTAGCACCTTGAAGGTATTCAAGAGGTCGAATTCTGAAACCTTCTTCAATTCAGCTGAGACATTTTCAAGTTGAGATTTATTAATCTTGTGTGTAATGATAACGACACGCGCCTTGTCACCCTCTTTTCCGTCTTGGAGGATTTGCTTGAAGGAAATATCTTGGGCATTAAAGATTTCAGCCAACTTCAAGACCTGACCTTTTGAGTCTGGTGCCAAGATTGAGAAGTAGTAGTTTGCTTTAACATCCTCAGGATTTGCCAAGACCAAGTCACGGCTGTATTCGTTGAAGTCTTTACCGATGGTTCCATCATTCAAGCGACGAACGATACGAACAATATCAGCTACAACACTTGTTGCAGTTGGTTTTTGACCAGCACCTGGTCCGTAGTACATAGACTCACCAATACCGATAGATTCTACAAAGACAGCGTTCATTACGCCATTCACACTAGCAAGTGGATGCGCTTTAGGAAGGAAGGTTGGAGTCACTTCTGCAGCAATTCCTGAAGGAGTTTCCTCAATAGAACCAACCAATTTCACTACATAGCCAAGTTCTTGGGCTACAGCTACGTCTTCTGGTGTGATGTTGCGGATTCCCTTGTGGGCTACATCGTCAAATGCAACCTCCATACCAAAAGCAAATTGGCTCAAAATCACCATCTTGTAGGCCGCATCAATCCCATCCACGTCATTTGTCGGGTCGCTTTCTGCAAAACCTAGTCTTTGCGCTTCCGCAAGAGCATCATCGTAAGACCAGCCTTCTTCCACCATCTTGGTCATCATGAAGTTAGAAGTTCCGTTAACGACTCCAAGCACGCGCGTGACTTTATCAGAAGCCAAGGAATTTGCTAGAGTACGAAGAATTGGAATACCACCAGCTACTGCTGCCTCGTAGTAAAGTGCTACCTTGTTAGCTTGAGCGATTTCTAACAATTCTGCACCATGGACAGCCAAAAGATCCTTGTTAGCTGTAACAACGTGTTTCCCAGCTTCCAAGGCACGAGTGATAAAGGTTTTAGCAGGTTCGATACGTCCCATCAATTCCACTACGATCGTAATGTCTTGATCTGATAAAATATCATCTACATTGGTTACAAAGTTAAAGTCATTCCCTGCTGCAAGCAAGCGATTCTTTTCATCTTCATCCTTGACCAATACTTTTGCAACTTCAATTTCTGAATGTGCTGATTGATTGATTTTTTCTCCATTTTCCTTTAGGAGGAAAGGCACACCACTTGCAACGGTACCAAATCCTAGTAAAGCAATTTTAACTGTCATGTTTGTCTCCTCGAAATTTTCTAATATAGCCATTATAACAGAATTTTATGAAAATTCCTATTATAGTAAATCACTATTTCAATCTAGAAAAGAAAAAACGAATCAGACGATTCGCTCTCCTTAAAATCTAGAAATAATTTTCCAGAAATGATTATCCAATCTTTTGCAGATTAAGTATTGCATCGTGATTCATCAAGACTTGACCATACTCTTGCAAGACTGAACGACTGATGTCACTATCGTCCGCAAACTCGCGCATACGGGCCAACAGCCAAGCTGGATATGGACTTGGATGATTTTCAATATCCACTAAAATGGTCAAATAATAGCGCTCATTCATCTTGTAGAGTTCAGAAGTTTCCATCTCAAAAGTCACTGTCTTAGCAAAAGACACCAAGTCAGCCAATTTTGTAAAAGAAAGGATGTAGTAGATATAAGGCTCTTTCTTGACTTCAGCTTCTTGTTCAGCCTGCTCCTGCTCTTCTTCCTTGGCTTCTACTTGCTCTAGAGATTGAATCGCTTCAATATCATCCTTGGTTTTGTCTGCGATGCTTTTTTCCAAGGTTTTGATAAATTCATCTGGCGACATTTGAGCCAATTCTTCCATATCTGGTAAATCCGATAAGTCTTCAAAATCTAGATTTTGGTCAATCTTTGATTTGGTTACAAAGACATCGACCTTATCAGGTTTTGGAGTCACACGGAAGCTCAACATACCTGTATCCAAAAAACTCTCAGGCATCTCTAGCTCATCCAAGATAGCATAAAAGAACTCTTCTGTTTTTTCTTGAGGAACGAGAAAGTCAGCAATCTCCATGCCACGATCCATCAAATCCTCTAAAGACATCGTGATTTTCAAAGTTGTATCACTAATTTGTTTCATTTTCATTGCTAGTAACCTCATACTTTCAGTTCTATCTATTATACTAGATTTTTATGATTTTATCAAAAGAATGAAGCGAGAATGTGATATAATACTAGAGACCATTTTACAATACAAGAAAGAAAGTACAATGAAAAATATAAAAGTTAATGCACTGGCTAGCTTGCTAGTCAATGTTCTCAATATCGTTTTTCCGCTGATAACCAATCCCTATCTGACGCGGATTCTCAGCAAATCCAACTACGGTTACTTCAATACCGCCAATACCTGGGCCAGCTTTGTCATTCCACTAGCTGCCTTTGGAATATACAACTACGGGATTCGTGCTATCAGTAAGGTTAAAGATGATAAAGATAAGATTAATTATGTCTTCTCCAAGTTATTCTATATATCTGTAATTACTTCTGTCCTTACAACAAGTATCTACTTTTTGTTTATTTACCTAGATAATAGTATTGAAAATTTGAAAGAACTCTACTACATACTTGGTGTCCAGGCGCTCTTCCAATTCCTTTATATCGAATGGATGAACGAAGCTTATGAAAACTATGCCTTCATCCTCTACAAGACATTGGTTATTCGAATTGCCATGTTGGTTGCTATCTTTACCTTTGTAAAAACTCCAAATGATATCGTACCTTATGCAATCATCATGAGTGCAACGACAATTCTCAACTATCTACTCAGTTTTCTCTGGATTAAACGAGAAGTTTCCTTTGTCAAAATTGGTCTCATGGAATTAATCAAAGCATCTAAGCCACTCTTGACCATGTTGCTTCTAGCTAATGCCAATATGCTATACACCTTACTTGATAGAATGTTTATCACCAAAGGACCTGATGAAAACTACATTTCTTATTATACCATTGCTTCTAGCATCGTCATGTTGATTGCCAGTGTCCTGAGTGGAGCTATCAACGTCAGTATTCCACGTCTCGGATACTATCTCGGTAAGAAAGACTACGAATCTTATAAAAATCTTCTGAACCAAGGAGCTGCCCTCTTTTACTTCCTTATCATTCCAACCAGTATTGGAATGATGGTGTTGGGAAACTACGCGGCAGTTATCTACTCTTCTGAAAAATACCTCGAAGCAGGTATTGTGACTAGTGTCTTCGCCTTTCGTACCATCATCTGGGCTATTGAATTGATTCTCGGTAAACAGATCATCTTCATCAATGACCACGAAAATCGTTTAACAGCCTTTTACTTTATTGGTGGCGGTGCCAATATCCTACTCAACAGTCTCTTGTATTTCAATAATATTTTTGCACCAGAGTACTACATTGCTACTACTATTATTGCAGAAACTGTAGTTGTTCTACTGGAAATTTACTTTATCAAGAAACATAAGTTGCTTGATTTAAAAGAAATCTTTATTACCTTAACACGCTATACTATTGTATCGCTCGGATTCATTCCAATCTACTTAGCGTTTAAATTCCTTTTCCAAATCAACTCTTATACAGTCAACTTCAATATGATACTCATGGTTCTCTCGACTGTTGCGACTTGCGGTATCTATTATCTCTTGACGCTATTTCTTACCAAAGATAAAACACTCCACTATGCACTCAATCTTGCACTTGCTAGGATTAAAAGAAATTAAAAGAATCCCCTGCTAATAGACTATTCTACTAGCAGGGGATTTTCTCATTATTCCTTCTCTTTCTTGTTGGAAATACTTGGCTCTACAATTGAGTCCTCTTTTTGTTTTTCTGAATTAGAAGAGTTCATTTCTTTATGATTTTCTTGCTTTTCTTCCTTATTCATCTTGTCTGATTTATCAGTCAAATTAGATGTTTCCTGTTTGTAGATTGATTTGGCTTCTTATCAACAGTAACTACTTGTTTCCATACACCTTCTTCATTAACTTTATAACCATCAGGTGTTGTTGCATTCTTCAATAAAGAACCATCAGCTTGGAAAGGGAGCAAAAAGCCAAATTGTTAAACTTGAGTAGAAACTAGAGTTAACAAGGAAGAACTTCAACATCCCCTCTTTTCTATATTACTAAAGAGATTTCTCTAAAATAACCTTAGCCAATCTAGCATCTCTTTGTTTGTAAATTGGATTTTCTTTCCAGTTATAATGGGTATTAGGGATTTCAAAATCCTCCCCATACAAGTGACTGATGTATTCTCTTGTATTTTCTGGAACTTTTACTAAAATCTCTTTAAAACTGCATTCACTTAGCGCTGTAAAGGGCAATTCATAGTGATAGACTTCATACCTTGTTGGATTTCCCAAGGCATTTGTCATGTAGAAAATAGTATCTGAGGAGATGGCATTCTCCTTTTTAGTATAGACAATAAAATCAACATTAAGTCCCTTATAACTATAGGACAACTCTACAAGCTTGTCATTATAATAGAACTCTTTTGTCCTGACAAATCCTTTCTCAAACAGAACTTTCTCATCCTTTAAAAAAGCTTCATAGTCTGGGATAATAATCCCAAAATCCATATCTAAATCATGGGGAATCAAATCATTTTCTCTATAGAAGCCAAGCAAAGTTCCAAAGTCTAACCAAATATCGTAGGATTTCAGATTAGATTGATAGATTGCTTTTAGAATATCTTCAAAGTTTTCTTTGAGCAAATTGCTTCTCTTTGAATCCAAATCGATATTGGCTTTTTTATTTAAACTTTTGATAATAGGTAGATTTTTAACCAGATCTTTCTTATCTCCTAAGAGACTAGCTAAACTTCTTTTTAACCATTGTAACACGTTCTATCCCTCCTTTATATAAGCGAGGAAATCATCATGCTTCACTCGTTTTTCCAGAGGAGGAATTTCCATAAAGTCATCCCCGTAGATGGCAGAAAGGATTTGCTGATATGCCTCAGGAATTTTGTAAACTCTATCTTCAAATGGACTATCAATCGTTGTGTCCAAGAAGGACTTGTCAAACTTCGTAGAAACTCTTTTGTTCTCCATGAGGTAGTCAATGAAGTCTCCATCTTTTTCTTGCATAGATAGGATGTTCATTTTTTGATTCCAAGTTTTGACACGAGTCAGACGGAATACAAGGACAAGTAAGTATCTGGCGATATTCTTGAGTTTCGCATTCTTATTATGGATGCCATAAAGGGTATAGACTGATAAACGACGGTAAGTATCTAGTTTTACCATGTCTTTGTTAACATCAGCATAATAGTCAAATGGGAAAACATCCACACAAATCCCTAAATCAATATCATTTTCGATATAATTGTTGTCGTAGACTGTTCGCGCGTCATAAACTCGGTAAAATGGGTAAGGGTACCGAGCGTCATTTTCCCAAGAAACTACTTTGTAGACTGGGTCATTATCTTGCAAAATTGCTTGATACAATTTGTCGTATTCATCGCGTTTCAAGGAGATATCAATATCATCATCCCAAGGAATGTAGCCCTTGTGTCTTACTGCTCCCAGCAAGGTTCCATAAGCCAGTGAATAGTTGATGTTCTCGTTTTGACAGAGATTGTGGATGTAATCCATGACACCTAGTTCAACTTCTTTGATCTCTGCTTCGTCTAGCTTTCTGTAGCCATCTCTTTTTTTATAGAGAACAGAGAAATAGTAACCTGAAATCACAAACAAGATACAACCCTGTAGTGAAATTCCATAGAAGGTTGAACTCAAGAACAAGTTAGAGATGAGAATAACCACTGTCATCAGTAGAATGGTAATCAATTCATGATTACGGCGTCCTTCTTGAAGATATTTTTTATATTTTTTGAGACTGGAAATAATGAAGGAGAGCATAAAAATGGTCATCGGAATTAAACCAGTTAAACCATCATAAAAGAGTAATTCTAGATATCCATTATGAGTAAGATAATGCTGTTTGATTATATAAGCAGAAGCATCATACTCTTTCCCTAACTCATACCAATTCCCACCTGAATATCCAAACAGTGGGCGTTTAGGTATAAAGGAAGCTGTTGATTGCCAAATAGCAAAACGGTTATTAGAGATATTTTCTTCACTGGTGTCTGTTCTTTCAAGAGAAAAATTCTTGTCCCCTTTTTGAACATTAGCTAAGTTCTTTTTTATCTCAGCAGAATGAGCTTTCAAGTAAATATCACTACTATACTTAATACCATTATAGCTAACAAATACTAAACCTACTGTCAGAGCTACTGTCAGAATAGATTTGCCTTTTTTAGTCCAGTTAGCTGTCATCAAACCATAAAGTAAAGCAACTACAACTAAACAGATATAAGTTGTTCTTGAACCAGATAAAACAATATAAGCGAAATTAAGTACAATAGATGAAATAGCTAATATTTTAATGACTTTATTATAGAGAGACAGACGCATCCACAAGTAAATAATCACCATCAAAGAAATAATAGAGAGATAGTTGGGGCTTGCCAAGATTCCGAATAAACGGGATTCTACAAATCCCTGACGAATTAAAAGTCCTTTATAATCATATACACGATAACCTTGTAACATTAAAAATTGACCAAGCGATACAAGTACACCTATAGTGTTTGCAACAGTAATAACTGAGAAGAACACATCAAAAAGGACACGCGCTTTTTTCTCTGTGAAAGAATGAAAGACTGGATAAACTGCAAAAAAATAGATGAAAAAGACTACTAAATTTTTTATATTTGTTGAAAAACCATACTTGACAACTAGCGCAGCTGTTAGAATATTCATCAGAAAAAAGAGAATTAAATACTCAATTTTTCTAACTGTCAGATAAGCTTTTTTTATAAAAAAGTTATAAAGTCCCAACAAAACGCCCATAAGGGTCATGCCAAGAGTGACAAATTTATTAGCTGAAATAGATTGAAGTGGAACAATCAAGCCCGCCATACAATAAAAAGATATAACTGATAAAAATAACAAATTAATCTTAAAATAGTTTTTTTCAATAAATGAAATCATTTTTTCTCCTAACGCTTAGTTTGTTCAAGCAAGATTTTCGTATACCATTTTCGACTCAGACACAATGCTAAAAAGCTCAATTTTCTTGCTCTTGTAAAACGACTATCTGAAAGAATGTTCTTTGTGTTTTTCTTTAGATAGGCAATCAAACGGTCTTCTAAGACCCTATCCTTGAAATCTGCATCAACCAAGAGCCTATCCAATACATAGAAGTAAGCCCAATTTAAACGCATAGTTGCAGTATCCGCTAGTTCAGGATAATTTTCTTTGATAATCTTCGCATTTTGCTCATAAGCTTCAATAACATTTAAGAATTTCAAAGAGAATTTTTGAGTCGTGATACTATTTTCACGGTGAACATAGTAGTATTTCTTCTCGTTTGTTGCGACAACCTTGCGACATTGATGAATCAAGGCAATCATGATAAAGGCATCCTCTGCAATTTTACCAATTTCAAATCGCAGCTGTTCAAAAAGTTCTTTTTTATACAATTTGTTAACAGCAGTGACAGATAGGATTTTAGCTTCCATGACCATCTTGATGGCTTCTTGAGGTGTTAATTCCCAAGTCTGAATCGTTGCAACTTGCTTTTCCGGAATGTGGTGATAGACGTCATAATGTCCACACATAGAAAGATCAGCACTGGATTCTAGCATTTGACGGTAAAGGGTCTCATACATATCTTGTTCAATATAGTCATCACTATCGATAAAACCGATCAAATCAGAACTGGCTTCTTCAATCCCTCTATTTCGAGCATCAGACAAGCCACCGTTTTCCTTGTGAATGACACGAATCCGTTGATCTCTTTGAGCTAATTGATCACACAGTTCCCCACTAGTATCCGTTGAGCCGTCATTGACAAGAAGAATTTCCAAGTTGGTATAGGTCTGTTTTAAAATGGATTCGACACACTTCTCCAGATAGTTTTCTACATTGTAGACTGGAACGATAACGCTTATTTTTTCTCCCATCATGCTCCGTATTCTCCCTTGTACTCTCTATAACTCTTATCCATGTCTGCTATAATTGCATCATGATGTGGTAGCTGCTTATCTGCTGGTGGAGGTGTCATATAATCACCAAAAGCAGTGCTGAGATAGGCATCGTAGCCAACTGGAATGGGCATCTCTGTCTCTTCAAATGGCAAGAAAAGATTATCTTCAAAAGATGCGATTGGGTACTTATTTCTCATGTAGCCAGGACCAGAGCATAACTCCGTGATTCCATCGCTCTCAGCCAGACTGTACTTGGTCATTTCTTTTTCAGCTTTTTTCCAAATATGATAACGGAGAGATTTTGGCGTCAAACCGAGTAAAATGTGACTCCCCCATTTCATAAGTGCGCCATGCTTTTCTGGAACAGTTTGAGCACAAAAGAGTGAATAAATCAATGCCCAACGAACCTGTTTTTTCCGCTCAGCTGGATTTTTCGGATAATAATCCAAAGGCAAAACGTCCAAGGCCAAACCATGTGGTAAATTCAAATCCTGCTGGTAAGGTTTGATACAGGTGGTTTCCTTGTCACGAATGGTAATAAAAAGATTACGGTCGACAAAATCCTTGTTACTCTTTGACAAGAAATAACGTTCATCTGCATAACGAGGCCATAATGCTGCCAATTTTTCATAATCCTTACGGGGCATAAAAAAATCTAGGTCGTCGTCCCAAGGAATGAACCCCTTGTTTCGAAGGGCACCAATAGCACCTCCACCACAAAGATAACAAAGCAAATCATGTTCTTTACAAAAGGCCACAAAATATTCAGCCATTTCCAGACTACGTGCCTGAATTGCTTTCAAATCACTCATGTCTCTCCTCTTCTGTTCAATAACGAGTTATATCGTTTTATTATACCATAAAAAAGCCTTAAAAATCCATCAGGCACTAAGAAAAATCAAAGTTCAAACCACTATTTCACTAGTGATTCGAACCTTGATTTTTCCTGTATTAGTTTATCTCATCCTCATCTGAGAAAGTTTAGTTTGATATTTATTTTGGTCTACTAAAAGTGCCTGTCCTCCATAAACATCGTAATCATCTACCCAATCACCTAGTTCTGGAACTGTTAATCTCTCAATGCCATTTTGCGCTCCGTCTAGGAAGGATAAACCATTGGTCAATAAGAAGCTATAAGGAACATTAGTAGAGGTCATTCCAAAGACCTTACCTAGTGCTTCTGATCCAGTAAAGAGTTTAGTTGGATCCTTGAGTTGTTGTAGAACAGCTGTCAAAACTTGCTGTTGTCTCTTGGTACGACCGTAATCACCTTCATCATCATCACGGAAGCGAGCATAATTTAGCAAGGTTGAACCGTTCATCTGCTGTTTCCCAACTTTGATAGTCTGGGTTGGAGACTCTGTTTCTGTAGCATGTAAGTCATCTCCCACCGTAGCTTCGGTTAAAGGTTGACCTTCTAAGGTTGAGAATTTGGCATCAATCGTCACCCCATCAGGGAAGAGAGTATCAATAGCGGTTGCGAAGGCCTGAAAATCAACCAAGGCATAGTACTTAATATCCAAGTCAAAATTATCTTTCAATACTTGGCGAACCATTTCTGCCCCTTTTTGGCCTTCTTGTTCCCCTAGTTCATATGCTACATTTAACTTGTTATCTGTTTGTTTCTTCCCGTTGACAATCTTACTATATCCATCAATATAAACTAAGTTATCACGCATGAAGCTGACCAGCTTAATTTTCTTATCTGAGCCACCAACATTTAGTACCATAATAGAGTCCGTTCTCGTCTCAGCACTATTTTGGCCAATTCGTCCATCTGTCCCCATAATCAAAATATTAACTCCATCCTTGGTATCTTGACCATTAAAGACTTCTACTTGAGCTGCCTTAGCATTGGCAGGTCTGTTTGGATCAGCATTTGAATAGCCTTTTAGGAACATAAAAATCATGCCAAAACCTACACAGGCCAGAAGAGCAAGCAATCCTGCAAAAATGCGCCCCCAACGAATCTTGCGTTTTTTGGATGTAACCTTTGGAAGAGAATGACTTTTCTGGTATTTTTTTGCACGGCTACGATTACCATAGGATGGAAGAGGAGACTGATTGATGGGTTCCATGAAAGACTCTTCCATATCATGATTTCCATTATGAATTTCTGAAAAAGCTTCACTACTGCTAGCCATATTTAACTTACCTTTCAGGTAAGCAAACTCTTTTTTCTCTCTCTCATTGAGGTAATGAATGTTCTTAAAAAGATAGTCATAACGTAACTGCTCGTGATGGCTTAAGGGATTTTCTTTACTCATCTTTTCTCCTTTACGTGGTCTGATATTGGATAAATAGGATAAGCTCCCAGAACTTTATACTGGATTCCGATGGCTTCTAATTCTTTTTGAGCAAAGTGGACCAGGGCCTTATCAGCATAATCAACATCAATGATGAAAAAGTATTCTCCCAATGCTGTCTTGAGTGGCCGACTTTCAATTTTTGTCAGGTCAATTCCTCTCCAAGCAAAGGTCGACAGGGCCTTATAAAGTGCACCTGGAAGGTTGTCAGGTAAGGTCAAGGCCAAAGTCATTTTCTCAGTTTGTGCATGCAAGGGAATACTAGGCTTTTCAGCTCCCAAAACCCAAAAACGTGTGAAATTGGCTTCCATTTCTTGAATATCCTCGGCAATCAGTTCCAAACCATATTCTTCAGCAGAACTTCTAGGTGCAATGGCTGCATAAGGCTGGTCAGGATGTTCGGAAATAAAGCGGGCCGCATAAGCTGTACTAGCTGTTACCTCGATTTGAGCCTCTGGATATTGTTCATCGATAAATTTCTTTCCTTGAGCCAAGGCCTGAGGATGAGAAAAAATCTTTTCAATCTTAGTATGATCTGGAACCACCATCAACTGCTGATGAATAGGCTGAACAATTTCTGCCACTGCTTGGATGCGAGCCTGATGAAAAAGGTAGTCCAAGGTTTCATGAACACTACCCTCGATAGAATTTTCTACTGGTACCACAGAATATGCCACCAGGCCTTGCTCATAAGCCTTGATAACATCTGTAATATTGGCAAAGGCCTGCAATTCCTCATGAGGAAAAGCTGTCTGCACAACGTGGTGTGAAAATGATCCCTTGGGACCTAGATAAGCAATTTTCATCTCAGTTCCTCTATAATTTCCTCTGGGCTTAGCTTAGTCACATCCAAAACCCGACTAGCCACTTCCTCATACCAAGCCTGTCTTTCTTGGAAAATAGCAGCAAGTTCTTCCTTGCTATTCTTTAGAAAAAGCGGGCGCTGATTGTCCTGATCAGCTGCTATGCGTTGGTAGAGGGTTTCAAAATCTGCTTTCAGATAGATGTTATCAGAATTGGTCTTTAGTAAGTCACGATTTCGCTGAGAAATAACCACTCCTCCACCAGTTGACACAACTTGATCTCTTTGTAGTAAATCAGCTAGGACTTCTGACTCTACCTGTCGAAAGAACTCTTCTCCCATTTCCGAGAAAAATTCCGCAATGGACATGTCTAAGCGCTTCTCTATCAGAGCATCCATATCAAGGTAATTAGGGTCCAATCCTCTTGCAATAGTCGATTTGCCAGCCCCCATAAATCCGAGTAATACCTTAGCCATGAATCAAGCTCTCCAAATCATCAAAGAAGCTAGGATAGCTGGTATTGATGGCTTCTGCACGATCAAGATCCACTACTCCATCAGCAACCAAGAGGGCCGCGATAGCTGTCATCATGCCGATACGATGATCTCCAAAAGTATTGACTCTAGCACCGTGAAGGGCTGATTTTCCTTTGATAATCATTCCATCTGCTGTAGGTGTGATATCCGCACCCATGCTATTTAAAGCGTCTGCCACAACCTGAATGCGGTCTGTTTCCTTGACCTTGAGTTCCTCAGCATCCTTGATAACTGTTACACCATGTGCTTGGGTAGCAAGAAGAGCAATAATGGGCAATTCATCAATCAATCGTGGAATCAAAACTCCACCAATCTCTGTTCCTTTCAGGTCTGAAGATTCAACAGTTAAGGTAGCAGACTTAGCGACTGGATCGATTTCAGTTATTTCCAATTTTCCACCCATGGCGCGAATGACATCGATGATACCTGTACGCGTTTCGTTAATACCCACATTCTTCAGCACTACACGAGAATTTGGAACAATCAAACCTGCGACTAGCCAAAAGGCTGCACTGGAAATATCTCCTGGAACAATTACCTTTTGTCCAGTCAGTTTTTGTGGCCCTTGGACTGTGATTTTCTTACCATCCACACTTAAATGACCACCAAATTGTGGCAACATATCTTCAGTATGATTACGAGTGCACTCTTTTTCGATAATTACAGACTCCCCCTGAGCCTGCAAGGCCGCAAAAATCAAGGCTGACTTGACTTGGGCAGAGGCAATTGGCAACTCATAATGAATAGGTTTGAGGTTTTTCGTCCCTTTTAAGTGAAGAGGAGGCAGGTCTCGCTCAGTTTGCCCTGAAATACTAACACCCATTTGTTTCAGTGGAATAGTCACGCGGTCCATAGGACGTTTGGAAAGACTGTCATCTCCAAACATTTCTACTTCAAAGTCTGCACCAGCAAGAACACCTGAAATCAGGCGAATCGAGGTTCCAGAATTTCCCATATCAAGGGCATTTCGCGGAGCTTTTAAGCCATCCATACCTACACCTTGAATGGTAATAACCCCATCTTTATCCTCAATCTCAACACCAAGGTCACGAAAAACCTGCATGGTCGAAAGGACGTCTTCGCCACGTAATATATCATAAACCTTGGTCTCCCCCTCAGCCAAACTTCCAAAGATAATGGAACGATGACTGATAGACTTGTCACCTGGAACTCGGATACTGCCGTGTAAGTGGCTAATGTTTGTTTTTAGTTTCATACTGGACCTCATACTTGCAATACTTTTACTTATTTTATCATAAAAAGCCAGAAATTCCTTAAAAATTTCTGACTTTATGATAGTTATTTCTTATTTTAGCAATTCTGAAACTGGTTCGAAAACAATTTTTTCAATGTCAGAAAGGTAAATTGCCAATTGTTGTTGCTTAGTAAAGAATTCTGACAAAAGGCTGTTTCCCTGAATCTGCTTGCCAAAGCCTTCCATCTTAGCTTGGAAGGAAGCATCTGGCATTTGACCTGTCTGCGCTAGTCTTTGAATTTCCTCTTGGAAAGCAACATATTCTGTAAAGATTTTGCTTGCCTCAGCATCTGCTGAAATAGCATCTTTAGCTGCTTTAACAGCCTTGTATTCTGGTAATTCGCGTAGGCCGCGACTGAGTTCGTTTGCACTATCGTAAATATTTGACATAATTTTCTCCTTATTTGATGACGACTGTGTAGTCAGTATTTTCTGTTATGAGATGCTCCGCTCTTTCCAAGTCTTGAGCGTTTTTAAATGAAATTTGTAGGATCCCGTGAATATCCTCACGGTTTTCCTCATTGATGTGAATATTAACCAAGGAAGTTCCACGTAGCAGTTCCAAAATCCGCAAGATAACATCTTCTTCATCGGGAACATCGACATAGAGGTCATAAGAGCTATCCACACCACCACGCTTATGGATTTCCATAGCCTGACGTTGCTCACGCGCTTGGTTGAAAAAGTTCCAAATCTGCTCCTCATCTCCCTTGCTGATGGCTTGACCAATCGCTTCCAAACGCTCCTTGAAATCCGCAATCCGCTCTAGGATAGTCTCACGATTGGACAAGAGAATGGAAGTCCACATACCTGGCTCACTTTCCGCAATCCGAGTCATATCTCGAAAACCACCTGCCGCAAAGCGTCTTGCCATCTCATGTTTTTGAGCATAGACCGCGGTCTGCTCCATGAGACTAGAAGCCAGAATATGAGGAAAATGGCTAATCTGAGAAGTGACTCGGTCATGCTCCTTGGCATCAATCTCGATAAAGCGAGCATGAAGACCTGAAAGCAAATCCTTCATTTCCTCAAGCGTATTCTGACCTGTCAGACTCGAAGGTGTAAAGATATAATAGGCATTTTCAAAAAGATTGACATCCGCAGAAGCAGCCCCTGTCTTGTGACTACCAGCCATGGGATGGGCCCCGACAAAACGAACAGGTTTGCCAGTCAAATATTGCTCCGCTGCATCCACAATGGCTGACTTGGTTGAACCAGCATCTGAAATAATGACGCCTTCTTTCAAATCCAAGTTGGCCAATTCCTTAATAAAAGCAATAGTTTTCTTGATTGGCAAGCTGAGAATGATGATATCCGCCAGAGGAGCAAAACTGGCAAAATCATCTGTTGCACGGTCAATCATGCCTTCTTTTAAGGCGATATCTCTCGAAGCTTGACTACGATTATAACCTAAAATTTCATAATCAGGATGATCGCGTTTGATACCGAGTGACATCGAGGCACCAATCAAACCAAGACCTGCGATATAGACTGTTTTTGCCATAGGAACTCCTTAATAGTTCTTTGTATAGTCTCGGTGTTTGGCTACCGCTTCTTTTAATTCCTCTAGATTGTCTGATGAGAATTTTTCAAGGATTTCTTGTGCCAGAACCGTTGCCACAACGGCTTCCATGACCACTCCTGCTGCTGGAAGAGCGGTCGGATCACTTCTCTCAACGGTTGCCTTATAGGGTTCATGGGTTTCAATATCCACACTCATGAGAGGCTTATAAAGAGTAGGAATAGGTTTCATGACGCCACGAACAACGATGGGTTGCCCATTAGTCATACCACCTTCGAAACCACCTAAATTATTAGTACGGCGGGTATAACCGTCTTCTTTAGACCAGAGAATTTCGTCCATAACTTGGCTACCTTTACGGTAACCAGCTTCAAAGCCAAGACCAAATTCTACCCCTTTAAAGGCATTGATAGAGACAACTGCTTGGGCCAATCGCGCATCCAATTTTCTGTCCCATTGGACATAGGAACCAAGACCAACTGGAACACCTCCAACGACTGTCTCCACAACCCCACCGATGGTATCACCGTCACGTTTGATTTGGTCAATATAGTCCTTGATTTCCTGTTCTCTTTCTTGGTTGACAATAGAAACATCAGACTGGGCAGCTCGCTCCTTAATCTCAGCAACTGTGAGATTCTCAGGAACATCGATTTCCTTACCACCAAAGACCACGACATGGTTGGCAATCTCCATATCCAGCTCAGCCAAGAGGCGTTTAGCTACAGCCCCGACTGCCACTCGCATGGTGGTTTCACGAGCTGATGAACGCTCCAAAGAATTTCGCAAATCATCAAAACGGTACTTGATACCCCCAACCAAGTCGGCATGACCTGGACGAGGATGGGTGATTTTTCGTTTGCTTTTAAGGCGCTCTTCAATGTCCTCCGCAGACATGATATCCAGCCATTTTTGGTGGTCCTTATTGATGACATCCATGGTAATAGGAGCCCCTGTCGTCTTCCCATGGCGAACACCCGAAGTAAAGACAACCTGGTCGCTCTCAATCTTCATACGACCACCGCGGCCGTAGCCACCCTGACGGCGTTTAAGGTCTCCATTAATATCCTCAACTGTCAAAGGAAGCCCAGCTGGAATTCCTTCAATGATAGCCGTCAGACGGGGGCCATGTGATTCTCCTGCAGTTAAATATCTCATACACTCTCCTTATTTTACCAAGTAGTCTTTCATCTCTTCCAGAGAAACTGGGTGAATGGTCGCTGAACCAAGCTCTTGCACCAAGACCAATTTCAAGGTATTGCCACGCGCTTTCTTGTCATGAGTCAAAGCCTGATAAAGCTTATCAACATCCCAGTTTTCGTAGTCAACAGGCAAGCCAAATTTCTGACACATAGCTGTAATAGACCGGGTTATCCCTTCTGGCATAAGGCCTTTTTCCTCAGCAACCTTGGAAATCTGTACCATTCCCATGGCAACAGCTTCGCCATGCATGACTTTCCCATACCCAGCCGTCGCTTCAATGGCATGGCCAATAGTATGGCCAAAATTGAGGTAAAGGCGAACACCGTTGTCCAACTCATCCTCAACAACCATCTTGCGCTTAACCTGACAAGAATGTTCAATCAAGGTCTCTGCGTGTTTCAAAATGCTCTCAACAGAACCGTCCAACTCCGTCAAAAGATTCCAGAGTTCCACATCCTCAATCAAGCCATACTTGATAACCTCTCCCATCCCTTCAATCAACTCTCTTTTTCCAAGCGTTTCAAGGACAAGCGGATCAATCAAAACCCCATCTGGTTGGGCAAAGGTACCCACCATATTTTTAGCAAATGGAGTATTGACACCCGTCTTTCCACCGATAGAAGAATCCACCTGGGCTGTCAAACTGGTCGGAATCTGAACAAAGTGAATACCCCGCATATAGGTAGAGGCTACAAAACCAGCCAGATCCCCAACGACACCGCCACCAAGAGCCACGATTCCATCGCTACGAGTCAGACCTTGCTTGACTAAAAATTCATAGACTTTCTGAACAGTGGTTAAATGCTTTCTTTCTTCACCTTCTAAAAAGTCAAAAACAGCTACCTGAAAACCAGCATCTTCTAAACTGAGCTTGACCTTCTCTGCATAAAGAGAAGCTACATGGTTGTCTGTTACAATGACTAGTTTTTGCGGTTGCCAGAGTTCTCTCAACCACTGACCAGCCTGAGCCAGACAGCCTTTTTCAATCTGAATATCATAAGGATGATGAGGAATATCGATTCTGATTTTCATAGGAGAATCTCCCTTTCTTTATTGGTATTTTTCTGTTAAAGACTGCCAAATCTCTTCTGTTGGCATTTCCTTTCCTGTCCACAGTTGAAAAGCTTCTGCAGCTTGATAGAGCAACATTCCCAGACCATTGACAACTGGATTCCCCTGACTTCTAGCCCTTTTCAAAAATGGTGTTTCAAAGGGTTGGTAAATGATATCAGCCACTAAAAGAGTTTCTGGTAAAACTATGCTTTCAGGAACTGGAGATGATTGACCATCCATCCCAACACTTGTCGCATTGATCAGCAAATCCGACTCAGTAATCATTTCCTGCAGTTCAGAAACATCTTCTAAAGCATACAAATCCACTTTAAAACCTGTCTGCTCCTGTAACTTGTCTAGATAAGGTCTTGTTTTTTCCATAGAAACTGAACGAACAAAGACAGAAATCTGACTGACACCATCCAAAATAGCTTGTGCCAAGATAGACTTGGCCGCACCACCTGCACCCAGCAGGGTCATCTTCTTACCTGTAATTGTAAAAGAAGGCAAGCTCTTAAAAA
>CAJZGT010000002.1 GCA_916048145.1 uncultured Streptococcus sp. | reverse complement strand
TAGCATAATTCCTTACGTTCTACAATTCAGGCAGTCTATTTATTTGGATTTTCTACTGTTCTGTCGCGCCATTTGCCAATCTGTCTGCTACATATTGACTCGGTTCATTTTTCAAAAGATTTTCCAAGCCAATATTCTTTAGATATTCAACCTGTGAAGCTTTTTTGATATCTAAAACCTGAAAATCATAAGTAGTTGTTGTTTGAATTTCTGTTTCACTTAGTATCTTCGTCTCAAGAGTAAAACCTGGCAACTTGCGTGCTTCCTGAATCGAGGTATCTTTACCTTCAGCTTCAATAAGGGCTTTTTGGGTAGCCTCTACACCATGCTCAGTTACAAAAGTCTTCAATTCATCGGTAACTGGTCTTTTCTGAATAATAGTCAAACTTAAAAATTGTTTTCCTTTATATGTGACCGTTTGAATCTGCTGACTACCGTCTGTTGACTTCGGTAGCATAAATGTTTTTGTAACTACTGTATTCTTCTCAGCATTCTCTAGGACAGGTAAGGTTGACTGTAACGTTTCAGATTCACTACTAGAGGACGCAGTTGTCGCTTTTTTTTGCCCACATCCAGCAAGCAAGAAAAGTAGTGCAAAACTTGTAATCAGTATTTTTTTCATAATTCCTCACATCATTTTTGAATTAAAAGAGTAAACAAGGCTAGGAAACACTCCCAGCCTTGATGTTTATAGAGCTGCACGCAAACGTGCTTCTGCATTTTCTACATTACGGACAGAGCGTGGTAGGAAGGCACGAATATCGTCTTCCTTATAGCCAACTTGCAGGCGTTTTTCATCTACAAGGATTGGGCTCTTTAAAATTCTCGGTGTTTCCATAATCAGATTGAGGACTTCATTGACACTCAAATCTTCAATATCCACTCCAAGGGCTTTGGCATAGCGATTTTTAGATGAAACAATGCTGGCTATTCCGTTATCTGTTTTGGTTAGAATATCCAGTAATTCTTCTCTAGTAATTCCTTCTTTACCAAGGTTTTGTTCTTTATAACTTAACTGGTGGGCATTGAGCCAGGTTTTTGCTTTTTTACAGCTAGTACAACTTGAGACTGTATAAATTTTAATCATGTACCTACCCCTTTCGCTACATGTTACTATCAGTTTAGTCTATTATACCATAAAAAACATCCGACTTGCGACCTATTTTTAAATTTTTTTGACTTTTTTCGTCATTTTCGTACTTTTTTCTTGACAAAATGAAATTTACAGCCATTCTTTATATTTCTTGATATAGATTTTTTTCACAATTGTCACGCTAATCATGTACAAAATGATGATAAAAATCAAAAAGATGAAATAAATCGGTTTCAAAGGAGTTAAATGAAGAAGGCTAGCTAGTGGACTGTAGGGAAGGAAGGTCACAAAGGCTGCAGCCAATAAGGTTGTCACAAGGACTAGCCAAGCTGGACGACTTTGTAAAAAAGGAATGTTGGCTGAACGCAACATATGGATAACCATGGTCTGCGACCACATGGACTCGATAAACCAACCCGTTTGGAACAAAACAATAAAGCCTACGGCAGACTCTGCCCCATGAACGTAAGTTTGACCTGTTGTCATAGGTACAATGATAAAATAAAGCAAACTGAAGGTCAAAATATCAAAGGCAGAAGAGATAGGTCCCATCCAAATCATGAAACGTGTGATGGACTTAGCTTCCCAGGTATGCGGATTTCTCAAAAAATCTTTATCCACCTTGTCAAAAGGCAAGGCAATACAAGACAAATCATAGACTAGATTTAGGATAATCAAATGAACTGGAGCCATCGGTAAAAATGGTAAAAAGATTCCAGAGACCAATAGGGATAAGATATTTCCAAAATTAGAACTCACTGTCATTTTGATATATTTGGTCATATTGGCATAAACCTTACGACCTTCAACAAGTCCTTTTTCAAGCACCATTAGATCCTTATCAAGCAGGATAACATCAGCTGTTTCTTTGGCAATATCTACTGCTGTATCAACAGAAATCCCCACATCTGCAACTTTCATAGAAGGAGCATCATTGATTCCATCTCCCATATAGCCAACAGCATGACCATTGGCCTTAAATTGCAAAATAATCCTTGCTTTTTGATCAGGAGAAAGTTTGGCAAAGACTGTTACCTCCTCTACGGCTTGGGCCAATTCTTGATCACTCATCTGATCAATTTCAGACCCCAACAGCATCTGATTGATATCCAAACCAACCTTTTCACAGACTGCTTGGGTAACTTTTTCGTTGTCTCCCGTCAAAATCTTTGTTTGAACCCCATGTTCTAACAGTGCCTTAATTGCTGGTGCTGCAGATGGTTTAGGAGGATCTAGGAAGGCTAAATAACCAGTTAGAATCATATCCCCTTCGTCATCAACTGTATAGGCATGACCTTCCCTCAAACCTGACTTATAGGCCACTCCCAAGACACGCAAACCTTGTTGATTTAGCTGTCTGACTTCTGCTAAGATTTCTTCTCTAATAGCATCTGTCAAGGGAGTAATCATTCCATGATATTCCGCATGACTGGAAATCATCAACATTTCCTCAAGGGCTCCCTTAGTTACCAAACTAACCGTTTCGTGTTCATCCTTAACGATAACACTCATCCGTCTACGTTCAAAATCAAAGGGAAGTTCATCTATTTTTTGAAAGGTTTGAGCCAGATTTTGCAAGAGGGCGTGTTCTTTTGCTTCCTTTTCAGTCCGCTTGATAATAGCTCTGTCCATCAAATTTTTCAGACCAGTTTGAAAATAGGAATTGAGATAGGCCCGTCTCAAGACGGTCAAATCCAAGCGCCCGTGGATGTCCAAGGGATATTCTAGAACGATTTCATCTTGGGTTAAAGTTCCTGTTTTATCTGTACACAAGATATCAATCGCCCCTAAATCCTGTATGGCATTGAGTTTTTTGATAACCACTTTTTCCTTGGCCATGATAATAGAACCCTTTGCTAGGCTAGCGGTAATAATCATAGGCAGCATCTCAGGTGTCAATCCAACACCGACACTCAGTGCAAATACACCTGCTTCTAACCAATCACCATCTGTTAAACCATTGGACAAGAAAACGATGGGAACCATAACCAACATCAAGCGAATCAAGAGCCAAGAAATACTATTCATCTCCCGTTCAAACGAAGTAGGCTCATCATAGGTGTTTAGAGTCTGCTCAATGGCTCCCATCATGGTAGCATCACCAACCGCCAAAACTACAGCCTTAGCACTACCAGACAAGACATTGGTTCCCATAAATGCCAAGGATTCAGCTTCGAGAAGGCTATCAGATTGTTGGTCTATTGCCCTGGTCAAGGCCAATTTTTCAACTGCATCACTTTCTCCTGTCAAACCAGACTGTTGTACAAAGAAATCGCGCGACTCAAATAAAAGAAGATCTGCTGGAATCATATCACCAGCGCTTAATTTAACCACATCACCTACTACCAAATCATCGATAGGTACTTCTTGAATTTCCCCTTGACGAATGACAGTCGCTGTGTTAACAATCATTTTTGAAAGATTGGTGGCTGCCTTATCACTGCGGAGTTCTTGAACAAATCGAATGCCACCAGAAATGAGGACTAGGACAACAATGATAATAGAAGTCGTGGGATCCTCTTGACCTGGTTTTGCCAACCAAACATTGGTCACTAAAGATATAGTAGCAATGACAAGCAAGATAATTGTGAAAGGATTGATAATCGATTCGTAAATCTTTTTCAAAATCGAATCTTCTTGGCCTTTGGTAATCATATTTTCTCCATAGAGGCTACGATTTTTTTCGACTTGTTCCTCTGTCAATCCGTTTAAACTGGTATGATAAAAAGTTAGACTCTCGTCTAAAGGGACTTGAATAGCTGTCGCTAATCTTTCTTTTGTAGTTTTCATGTATTCTCCTTCCTTAGTGAGAATAGCAATTTTTACTCACTTTCTCACTCTAAACAAGGAGTCACTCACTGTCTAATACTCAATGAAAATCAAAGAGCAAACTAGGAAACTAGCCACAGGCTGTACTTGAGTACGGCAAGACGACGTTGACGTGGTTTGAATTTGATTTTAGAAGAGTATAAATCTCAAAGGCGAGTATACAAAACAGTAACTGACTCATATACTGCGGCTCTGGATGATCATCAATTTGCATACTCTTCTCCTTTCTTTATTTTTAACAGTAGAAAATCCTACCATCAAAAAATGGCAGGATTAAAAAACTAATTATCTGTTTTTTCGTTCAAGCTTTAACTCCATAGGGCAATGTAATGAGCTTAGTCTTAGCCTTCGCGACCAAAACTGTTGACCAACGAGTAGTGTCTCCACTGCTTTGCGGTAGTCATCCGTATCCCTATGGTAGCCTCACCTACCGTTTTCGTCTTTCAGTATAAACCTTTAAATTTTAAAAGTCAATCATTTGAGCTGTTTGACTATTAAATGACTATCAACTCTTTTGGAGCTAGGGTCAATAATTCACAACCTGTCTCTGTAATCAAGATATCATCCTCAATACGAACGCCATATTTGCCTTCGATATAGATACCTGGTTCATCGGTTAAGGCCATACCTGCCTTAATAATTTCTGTAGAAGTTTGGCTAAAGTAAGGCTCTTCATGGATATCCAGTCCAATACCGTGTCCAATACCGTGGGTAAAGTAGTCGCCATAGCCTGACTCGATGATAATATCACGAGGAATTTTGTCAAAGTCTCGGAAAGCTAATCCTGCCTTAGCCTGGTCAATCAAGGCTTGGTTGGCTTTCAGAACCGTATTGTAAATTTCCGCCTGCTCGTCGCTGACATGCCCCAGATAGATAGTTCGTGTCATATCGCTAACATAGTGGTCATAGAGGCAACCGAAATCCATGGTAATAGCTTCCCCTAGCTCCACTGGTTTGTGCATGGGATGAGCATGAGGTTTGGAAGAGTTGATACCGCTAGCTAGGATAGTGTCAAAAGACAAGCCAGATGCTCCCAACTCACGCATACGGAAGTCAAGGAAGTTGGCAATCTCAATTTCAGTTTTTCCTGGTGTGATAAAGTCAAGCGCATCGCGGAAAGCTTGGTCTGAGATAGAGCAGGCCTTGCGAATAGCTGCAATCTCCGCCTCATCCTTAATCATTCGAAGACCTTCAACAAACTGTGTTTGTGGAAGCAAGTCCAAACCTGCAAAAGCTGCCTGCATACGGTGGTAATAAGAGACTGAAATCTCGTCCTCAAAACCGATACGAGACAAGCCCATGTCCTTGACAATTCCTGCAATGACAGCCAATTCATCACGGTCAGCCACAATCTCAAAACCACTGGTTTCTTGCTTGGCTGCAATGATATAGCGAGAATCTGTCACCAAGACCTGACGGTCACGGCTGATGAAGACTGTTCCGTTTGAGCCCCAAAAACCAGTCAAATAGTAGACGTTTTTAAGGTTATTGATGATGATGCCATCTAGTTCTTTTTCTTGCATTTTAGTTAGAAATGCTTGTACGCGTTTATTCATGATGTAACTTTCCTTTCAAATAATGTCCTGTGTAGCTGGCTTCATTGGCAGCTACTTCTTCTGGAGTTCCTGTTGCGATGATAGTTCCACCACCGACACCGCCCTCAGGTCCCAAATCGATGATATGGTCTGCCGTCTTAATAACATCTAGATTGTGCTCGATGACAAGGACTGTATTGCCATCGTCGACAAAGCGAGCCAGTACCTTAAGCAAGCGAGCGATGTCCTCCGTATGAAGCCCTGTCGTCGGCTCATCCAAAATGTAGAAAGATTTTCCTGTCGAGCGTTTGTGGAGTTCACTAGCCAACTTCATACGCTGGGCCTCCCCCCCAGAAAGGGTGGTAGCTGGTTGCCCTAGCGTTACATAGCCCAGCCCCACATCCTTGATAGTCTGGAGTTTACGTTGAATTTTCGGAATGTGTTGGAAGAACTCAACCGCATCATTGACGGTCATGTCCAAGACCTGCGAGATATTCTTTTCCTTGTAGTGAACTTCTAGGGTTTCACTGTTGTAGCGAGTCCCGTGGCAGACTTCACAAGCCACATAAACATCTGGCAAGAAGTGCATCTCAATCTTAATGATCCCGTCACCTGAGCAGGCTTCGCAACGACCACCCTTGACGTTAAAACTGAAACGCCCCTTCTTGTAGCCTCGAATCTTGGCTTCATTTGTCTGAGCAAAAAGGTCACGTATATCGTCAAAAACTCCTGTATAGGTAGCAGGGTTGGACCTTGGCGTTCGTCCGATAGGACTCTGGTCAATATCAATCAAGCGATCTACATGCTCAATCCCTGTAATCGTTTTGAATTTACCTGGTTTGTCTGAGTTGCGGTTGAGTTTCTGAGCAATGGCTTTTTTGAGGATGCTGTTAATGAGGGTCGATTTCCCTGAACCCGATACCCCTGCCACTGCGATGAATTTTCCTAATGGGAAGCGAGCAGTGACATTTTGCAGGTTGTTCTCACGCGCTCCTGTCACTTCGATAAAACGACCATTTCCCACACGCCGCTCTTCTGGTACTGGAATGGCTCGTTTACCTGACAAGTACTGGCCTGTGATAGACTTGCTATTGCGAGCAACCTGCTTGGGCGTACCTGCGGCGACAATCTCCCCACCAAAAACACCGGCACCGGGACCAACGTCAATCAGATAATCCGCCTCACGCATGGTATCTTCGTCATGTTCTACTACTATGAGAGTATTACCCAAATCACGCATCTTTTTGAGACTGGCAATCAGACGGTCATTGTCCCTCTGATGAAGACCGATTGACGGCTCGTCTAGAATATAAAGGACACCTGATAGGTTAGAACCAATCTGGGTTGCCAAGCGAATACGCTGACTTTCCCCACCTGAAAGGGTTCCTGCCGAACGTGACAGGGTTAGATAGTTAAGACCCACGTTATTAAGGAAGGTCAAACGGTCCTTGATTTCTTTGAGAATAGGACGAGCAATGATGGCTTCATTTTCAGACAAGGTCAGCTGACTCACCAAGTCCAAGTGGTCTGCGATAGACAGGTCTGAAATTTCTCCGATATGTGGCCCTTGCTCACCACCCACACGGACAGACAAGGCCTGGTCATTGAGACGATAGCCGTGACAGGTTCCGCAGGTCAGCTCATTCATGTAGAGACGCATCTGGGTGCGAGTATAATCGCTATTAGTTTCATGGTAACGACGTTTGATATTATTGACAACTCCTTCAAACGGAATGTCAATATCGCGTACACCACCAAATTCATTTTCATAGTGAAAATGGAATTCCTTGCCATCTGAGCCGTAGAGAATCAAGTTCTTATCTTCTTCTGACAAGTTCTCAAAAGGCTTATCCATATCCACTCCAAAAGCTGTCATAGCCTGCTCTAGCATGTTTGGATAGTAGTTGGATGAGATAGGATTCCAAGGAGCCAAGGCTCCCTCACGTAAGGTTTTGCTGGCATCTGGCACTACCAAATCAGTATCCACCTCCAGCTTGATGCCCAAGCCATCACACTCACTACAAGAACCAAAAGGAGCATTGAAAGAGAAGAGACGTGGCTCTAACTCTGGAACAGTAAATCCACAAACTGGGCAGGCATAATGCTCAGAGAACAACAACTCAGAGTCGTCCATGGTGTCGATAATGACATAACCTTCTGCGATACGAAGGGCAGCCTCAATGGAATCAAAGAGACGACTACGAATGCCCTCCTTGATAACAATACGGTCAACCACGACATCGATATTGTGTTGCTTGCTCTTAGACAACTCTGGCACTTCGGTCACATCATAGACTTCCCCATCCACACGGACACGAACATACCCATCTTTCTGAACCTTCTCGATAACACTCTTATGTTGGCCTTTTTTCTTGCGGATGACAGGGGCCAAAATCTGCAAGCGCTGGCGTTCTGGCAATTCCAAAACCTTATCCACGATTTGCTCCACAGAAGAAGCCTTGATAGCCCCATGCCCGTTGATACAGTAAGGCGTCCCCACACGCGCGTAGAGGAGACGCAGATAGTCATTGATTTCAGTCGTTGTTCCCACCGTCGAGCGAGGGTTTTTACTAGTCGTTTTCTGGTCGATGGAAATAGCTGGGCTGAGACCATCAATGGCATCTACATCAGGCTTCTCCATATTTCCCAAGAATTGACGAGCATAGGCTGACAAACTCTCCACATAGCGACGTTGTCCCTCCGCATAGAGGGTATCAAAGGCCAGACTGGATTTCCCTGAACCTGACAAGCCGGTCACGACAACCAACTTGTCTCGCGGAATCTCCACATCAATATTTTTTAAATTATGGGCACGCGCCCCATGAATGACAATTTTATCTTGCATTTTTGTTCTTTCTAGTCCATTATTGCTTACCATTATACCAAAAAAAGTGAGATTCTATTACCCAAAAGGCCGATTTTGTAGTATAATAAAAAACTTCTTATTTTATGTTTCCTTAGGGCTTCCTAACCCTTATATCACGCGCTTTTTAACAAAAATCACTAATATTACTGTTTACTACTTGCTCCCCCAAAGTACGCAAAAAGGGGAGCAAAAAAGCCCCACAAAAGGGCTAAGATTTGACGAGTTCAGCAGGCAAGAAACTAGCACGGTCAAACGTGCTTTTTTTATTGTTGGTTGCTGATAGGTATATTATACCATGAAGCGCGTGGTTTATTATGTTATACCTGTAATTCTTCTCTAATTGCTTTTTGTAGCAGCTGACTGAAATTGATTTTATTTTCTTTACCAACTTCAACCAACCAACTAGGGAGGGTTACAGTTTTATTGACAACCTTAGAACGTTCGCGCTCTCTAACTAGTTCCGTATCTACTGAGATAGCTTGCAAAATATCCTCATCACTGCCAAGTTGACTAGCCAAAGCCTTAAAACTAGAAGGCTCTGGGAATTCTTTACCTTCATCTTCAAACATGATTGTATAGATTTCTAGCACCTCACGGGCGTTATAAATTGCCTCGTTTAAGGTGTCTGCTTCACTTATTGCTCCTTGAAAATCAGGGAACGTGATTGTATAACCGCCGTTTTCTTTATCCACTTCAAATAGTGCCAGGTAAGTGTATTTCATAATTTCATAATAACCAATGACCGCCCCAATATAGGGGAGGGAGTTTTTTTACTCCCCTTCCAATACTTTCAAAATCTTGCCAAGTGTTCCAGGTCTATAATCGTTTTCTTTGGGTTTAGGTATCGTTACCGTTCTTCCGTCTGGATGTTTCCAAACTTCATGCGAACCTTTACCAAAAGCTGTTTTGATAAACCCTTTTTTCTTAGCAAGTTTTTTTAGTTCTCTTTCGGTCATTGGTTTCTCCTTTCCGTATCTTTAATTATATTATACACTTGTTTAAAACATTCGTCAATATATAACACGTATTTTTTACACTTGTTTTTCACAACCTCACAAAAGCCCCCAGATTCGTTTCTAAGGGCTTGTAGTTTATCCGTGGTGCTTTAGTTGTCTAGTACGAAACAAAGCGAAATAGGGGGCGAATATGAAGCCTATGCCTACTTATATACTTCTAGCTCTCCGTTCTGGTGGATTCTCGCAAAGTTTAAGACGGCTATCTGTTTGTATCGGTGGTAACTTGTAACACTAGTACCTGCCATTTCTACGCATTCGCTCATTGTTTTCTTTCTCATGTAGCAATAATGGATAATAAAATATTTTCTGGCTCGTTTGTTCTCTATACTGTTGATGTCTTGGGCGAATATTTCCAACCCCTCACGGATTGCTTTTTCATGTTCACCACTCAAATTCCACTGATCAGGTAAGACAAGTTTCCAAGCTTCTTCATCTATCCTAACTTGGTTTTCACTTCCTGCCATCCTCTGGAAACGTAGAAAGTAAGTCATCCGCTCTCTGACGTTCATCATCGTTTTAAACTTATCCAGCTCCATTAGTTCGCTCCTTTATGATATAATATTTTTATCGGGTATATCACAAAGGAGTCAGCTATGCTGGCTTTTTTTTGCGTTTTCTCGGCGTTCGCTCGGAGTTCAACACACATAACCCTGCCATTTGTCAGGCATATTTACTGCCACTACCTAAGCAAAATCTCACCTTTTCTAACCCCCGGTAAACCTCTCTGCCTTGTAGTAACCTTTGGGGCTTTTAAATATGCAACCTTGACAAAACCTTTACATTTTTTGCTCTTACCTCACCAAAACCTTACCATTTTTCGGAACGCTTACCGCACCCTTTTTTGGAACGCTCTGCTTACTTAAACCCTTGATATATCCAGCTTTTTTAACATTTAAACCGTCTAATATGTAGTATTTGTTCGTTTGGTAAATTGCACACTACTTCATATCGTCCTACAATCTCAAACCATTCAGCCAAAATCTATCTCCTTTTTTAGTATACTTCAAAAACTTCTTATAGTGTTTACGATACCTGTCACGCTTCATATACTTTGGTCTTTCAGGGAAACTATCAAACATATATCCACCACGTCTAGGACTCCACCCTGGTTCTACCTTTCTGGCTTCTTTTAGTGCAAGCTCCCAATAGTATTGGCAATCCGTTTTACTACGGTTCAGGGTGTGCTTGTGAATATCTAGACAAGTACCGCAACTAAAATATAAATACCGTTTATAAAGCAACCTGCACCGTCTCCCACAATCAGGGCAAAGAAAGAAATATCGATTACCTCCCTTAGTTCCTGCTATTCTGTCTAATTCAAATGACTCTCCACCAAAATCAATCATTAAACTATCCAAATCAATCTCTAAACGTTGACCGTCCAACTCGGCTACACTCTTAGATATTCCTCTCAGCTTCATTGGTTTAGTGATTGTTTCTATTGCTAACCGCTTCATTATTTCCCCCTATATGGAAAAACCCAAAACTATTGACTTGATAGCAAAAAGGGGATTGCTCCCCTGTGTTCTACTTCAAATGCTCTGTATAACCAGCAAGGCCTTTATATTCGCCCTCTACGTCCAATTTCTTAAGTAAGTTAATACTTTCATCGCCCAGTAGTTCCAACGTACCAAAAGCGGTCATTGAGTCCATAGGGATAGGCTTATCAGAAAGCAAGCGATCAGCATAGTCTAATAGTTCTAGCTCGTAGTCTGTTACTTTTTCCAGCAAATTCTCAAAGTCCTCTGACTCTTTGAGTTGAAGCACGCGCTCCCGTTTATAACGTTCTTCAAATGCTTCATCGTCCACTGGTTGGTTATAATAGTCTTTGAAACTGTCACAAATACGCTTGAAGGTCTTGTTTAGTTTGCTATCCTCCACATACTCAGCTACTAGCGTTCCCTTATCCTTGTGAGTTATTGAAATAGATGGTACTTCATAAGTTCCAGTCATATATCCCAGTAGCGCGTGACCTGCTACCATAGCAGTATCTAGGTCTTTAAATTCGTAAGTGAAAGTAAATGTTTTTGCTTTATCTGAAAATGTTTTTAATGTCATGTTGTTTTTCCTCTTTCTGTTTTAAGGGTGTCACTAGTAGTTACACCATTGCAAGGGGGTCGGTACTATCTACCCCATTTTGTTATCTGTATAATACCAATACGATAGCTACTGAATTAAAAGGTTCACTAGATGGTGTACCAGAAAATTTAACGTCCAGCACTTCAACAGTTGCCATGAAGTAGTTGACCCAACTCAATCCCAAATTGGGACTGAGTTTTCCCATCGTCTAGTATATTCAAATAGTTTTACTTTCATGTTGTTTTTCTCCGGCTAAAAATTGCGCTTCATCCTCTTATCTTTAATGTCTGTAATAATAAATACGTTCCCCTCTGATCGTTTTCCAATGCGACTGACTAGCTTATCATTATAGATTCTGGCCAGCTCTTTTCCGTTGTGATTGGTGTTGATGATAGTTGTGTCTCGCTTATCAAAAATTTTGAAAAGAAAGGCCTGTACCCAATTATTAGCTTCATTTTTTTGGCTGTTCATAACGCTTTCTGTTCCTAAATCATCAATAAAGAGATAGTCAACCTCAGTCAGCAACTTCAAGGCGTCATACTCTGTAAAATCACTCTGTCTATACTGCCAACCTGACTGAATGCGCGTGATAATCTCAGTAATACTGACAAAAAGCACACTCTTAGGCTCATTCCTAGACTTATATCCCTCGTTAATGGCTTTGGCCATAGAATAGCATAAATGACTTTTGCCAGTACCTGGATTGCCCATAATTAGCGTGTTTCCTGTCATACCGTTTAGGTACTCCTTAGCTTGTTTGATAGCAAACTCCTTGGCCTCGTGTTCCTCTTTTGTCTCGGCTTTGAAAGTGCTAAAAGAGGCCTCTCTCAGCTCATTTGACACCGTACTTTCACGCGTTAGCACATCATAGGTTGAAGAGTCCAGATCATGGCCTAGGGCTTTTTCTATGCCCTCTAGCTCCGTCTGTTTGATGTTCTCCCTAGTACATTCCATGCAGTAGGGTGATGTATAACCATCTGGCTTTTTGAATTGTACTAGGTTAATCTGATGGGTTGGGCAAAGCTCATCAGTGACCTTTATTTTTTCATTGAGCTGGGCTGTATTCAGTAATTCCATTGTTTCTCCTCTCCGTCAGTAAATAAACGGATCTTGAATATCATCGTCAGACTGACCTTGTTTCTTTTGCTGAAACAGTCTCTGTTCATCTTCGACTTGTACCATGGTTCTAATACCATTCTGTCGCCAGTTCTTGAGTATTGAATTGATATAGCTAAAAGATCGCTTGCCGTTATCTGCAGCTTTGTCTATGGCAATCTTGATAACCTCTAGCTCCATACCGTCAAGAGTGAGATAGTCAGTCAGTATTTGATATTGTTGCCCATCCATAACCCCTATACGCTTTTGGTAATAATTAGAGATTTCAGCAGTAGGAGCAGAAGAAGTTTTTTTCTCTATCTCTTTCTCTATCTCTATCTCTATCTCTATCTCTGTTGGACACGAGTTGGAAATTGTCAAAGATGGTTGGACTTCTTCCAATTTTCCTTTTTTTTCGTTGTTCACGTTTATAGTTTGCCCAGTTTGTTTCACTCTCAACCAAGGCTTTTGCTTGTGGTAGTTCTGCGTTTTTATCTTCATCAATTTGTATTAGACCACACTTAGTAAAGTATGCCATGGTCATATCTATATCATCTTCCGATACGTCTAATTTTAGGGCTAACTCTTCCTTGAGATTGTCAAAGTAACCCTCATAGTATAAAATACAGTCACTTTCTAAGCTCTCTAGCATGAGCCTAATATAAATCACCGTCATAGTGTACCCACCAGGTACCGTTTTTAGTCTCTTGATAAAAATATTATCAAAAAATTTCTTATCAATTTTTAGCCAAAAATATATTTTAGTTTTTGCCATTCTCCACCCCCATAAACTTCCAGATGTCCGTAACTTTGTAATAGATTTTCCTAGTATCTTCTAGTGGGGGCTGGTATCGTCTTAGCCCTGCTTTTTCCCATTTTTGGAGTGTCTTATATTTTACGTCTAACTCGTCCATGACTTCCTGGGCTGATATTAAGCCTGTCAGTCGTGGTTTGACCGTATCACGCGCTTCCAGGTATCTTTCCACTACTTCCAGAATGCCATGCGCTAGGTCTTGCTCGCTTTCTCGGCTTAGGCTAAACATATCCGCCCACCTCCTTCAAGGTTTCTTTGTAGCTTTCTAGATCGCTGTTCATCAACACCGCTAGGCGCTTTTCTTCTTCTCGTATCTGATTGTAAAATGTTTTTGCTCCGTCCAGTAGCTCCTCTTTGTTAGCTGGGATAAAATATCCTCTAAATGTCCCATGGCGGACCCCAACAATAGGAACACTATGGCGCGTGATTAGACGGCTGATAATATCTTGCACGGTTCTTTCTGCTAGCTTAGTGATCAGGCTGATTTCTGCCCCTGTTATGGAGTTCTCAGCCCCTACTTTAATTAGTCTTAATACTCGTTTGTCATTCTCTGATAGACTCATTCAGTTCCTCCTCTCCTTTGCTTTTATTCAAAAAGGTTATTTGTCCGCTCGCTACCCCTCGCAAAATATCTTTTTGAGTTTCTATGATTGTATCAAGGGTTTTCAAAATAGCTGTCTTAGTCTCTAAATCCAACGCTTGTTTTGTCAACAAGCCCATAGTTACAGCTAACTTTGTTGCATTGTCCATACATGTAGCTAGAAAAATCTCTTTTGTAAAATAAGGTTCATCTGGTATTTTTTCACTATCAAGGTATATCTTCACTGTGTAACTCATTTCATCCCTCCGTAAACTCTTACCCCTGCAAGCTGGATATATCGCCCATAATCAGGATTTAAATCCTCGCTAGGTGTTTCTATCGTCTGTTGGTTTTCTCGCTCAAATTGGGCGCTTTTTTTGCGGTCTCGGTGGTTTAGATAAAGCAGTAAGCCAATCAGTACCACGGTAACAAAAACCGCCTGTGTGTTGGTTAAATCTAGTTCGTTCATGTTATGCCCTCGCCTTATAGTTCTTGATAAATTCCGCTTGTTTAGGTTGCTCCATATTCAGCAAGTCGTCTTCGGCTTGTGCCATTTCTTTAATATATTTAGTCATGGTATGCCTCCAGCTCTTTAGCGTTGTCATTGTTCAAAAGCAAAAAGGCTATTTCACTTAGACGATCGTATAGCTTTTCATTCTGGGAGTATGCTGTATTGGCGTATTTTTTAGCAAGCCATAAGAACGTGGTTGTATCTTTCTGTAGTGCAAACTCAAGCCCTTCAAGAGCTAGGTTATTCATTTCTAAAATATTCATGATGTCGGTTAATTCGTTCCCTAATTCTGCTAGTTTCTTAGCCGATAATAGAACTTGTTGGCTTGATGTTGCTTTTTTTGTTGTCATGTTTTTTACCTCTTTTTCTATCTTTTTATACTTGCCACGATGGCTTTTTAATGCTTTTTTTCTTGTACTGAAGTTCCTCACGCTCAGAGTCGCCAAATTGAAAGCGTGAGAAAGTACCAGTTTAAAGAGTTGGCGCTCTCCGTATGGTCAAATTGCCCTAAATATGCTATAATCTAGGTATAAATCTTTACTAAAACCTCTTTGATAATAGCTTGCCTGCTTTGTTAAATTCGTTTTAGTGTTAGTGTGAAAGGCTCTGCGGTGTGGTTATTGCTAAGCCTTTTTTGTTGCTCTCACGCGCTTCTTTGGCGTGTTTTTTTATTTCTGAATGCCATAGCCTTGATTTCCTGATAACTCATATTCAAGCCAATCATGGCTATTACCATATCCTCAAAGGCTTGATATTGCTCCAGCTCGTCACTTGTCAAGCTATCAATGCCATTATAGCCCCCACGGCTTTTTACTAACTGCTTAGCGTTCATGTCAGTTACTGCCTTCAGTAGCAAGTTGTTCATGGTGCTATGCGGATGCTTTGGTGCTTGTTCCCAATTCTCAATGCTGTCATGTAAGGTTTTTCTTTTTGGCTTTTCTAGCGCCCTCTGCATACGAAACTTAGAAAGTTCCTCACGCATTTCAAAGAAGGCTTTGACTAGGTTCATTTTGAATTTACGAACTGGTCCAGTATTCTTTAGATAAGTGATCAGCAAGGTCGCTTGTTGCTCATTTAGGCGATATATTTTCATTGGTCTCCCTCGCCCATCTAATTTACGCATTTCAAATGCGATAATTCCGTAGCTTTCAAAATCAGCTTTATGCTTCCTTAAAAGTTCTTGTATTGTGTGATGAGTGACTCCAGCACATTCAGCGATGATCTCACTCGTAGTATACGGCTCTTTCTTGCCGTCCATATAGACTAGTTCCATTGGTTCGCTCCTTTCTTAGATTTCCTTTTGATTTAGTTCTATTTTTTTCGTACTATCTCCTAAAAAAATATCGTCCAGTTTTACCTGATACAATTCCGATAACTCTTTAAGTAGCTCAAAAGGGATTAGCGTACTATCTTTTTCGTACTTTGAGATAGTCTGAAAATTCTTGTTGACCTTCTTAGCCACTTGGCGCAAAGTAAAACCTGCATTTACTCGACACGCTCTTAGCGTCCATTGTGCCATATTCTTATAGCTCCTTTCAAGATTGATAAAATCATAGTACTATTTTTTTCGTACTTTGTCAACGCTGTTGTTGAAAAATTTTATTTTTTTCGTACTTTGTCTTTTTTGTGTTATAATCAGGTTGTAGAATTAAAGTAAGGGAGTTTTTAACAATGGCAAAAAATAGCCCTCAGGATTTAAAGAATAGAGAATATTTCTCTAATAATCTTAACCGTGTTATGAAAGAAAAAGGTATCAGACAGATAGACCTGCATAATGCTTTAGAAATTCCTAAAAGTACAATAACTGGTTATGTAAAAGGTAGATCAATGCCAACATCTGGCAATCTTCAAAAACTTGCTGATTATTTGGGAGTGAAAAAATCTGATCTTGACCCTCGCTTTTCTGACAAAGATGTTTACAAAGAATTTTTATATATGTTAGATAAACAATTAGACGAAGAAAAATACCTCGTAAAAAATGTTTCAAAAGATAAAATTTTTCAGAAAGTAAAAGAGAGAGAGAAAAGGGACAAGGAAATAATTGAACTAGCAAAGAGTAAAAATTTCCCAATCAGTCCTGAAGAGTTTCTCACTACTATCACTGAATCATTAAATGAATACAATCCCAAAGACAACTATGAAGTTTTAAATGCCCTTGCGCTAAAGACAAGTAATATCCTATTCTGGCTAGATATTGTATTTCAAAAAACAAGTAGTGAATTCTACATAGTTTTTGAAGATAAGGAATTCAACCAAGAATATTACAACAAATTATATAAAAAGTTTGAAAATCTATTTGAAGAAATTAAGTCTTTAGCTCTTCAAGAAGCTAAGAAAGATAAAGAAAATCTAGATGATTTTGCGTTACTTTGGGGTATAGACTAACCCACGCGCCACAATGTTCAACAATCCTGAAGCGCGTGGATTCTCGGGCTTCGCTCAAGCTTCAACCCAATATAAGCCCCATATCTACTAATTTTGTTGATGTCAACAAATGTCAACCACTTACAATATTTTAGAAAGGATCTCATGAACGAATTACAATTTTTAATCTATACCGCTGACAACGATAGCGAGACAGCTAGTGTCATCATCAAAGGCGAAACGATTTGGGCTAGTCAGAAAGAAATGGCTAGACTTTTCGATGTCGGTGTTCCTGCAATTAGTAAGCACTTAAAAAATATCTTTGAAGAGGGAGAATTAGAAGAAAAGGTGGTTGTTTCCAAAATGGAAATAACCACAAAACACGGTGCAATTGCTGATAAAACCCAAACTAAGGATGTCAGCTACTACAACCTTGATGCCATCATTTCAGTTGGTTACCGTGTCAATTCCCAAAAAGCTACGAGATTTAGACAGTGGGCTACTTCGGTACTTCGTGAGTACATGATAAAAGGGTTCGCCATGGATGACAACCGTCTGAAACAAGGCGAAAACTTGCTGGAAAAAGACTATTTCCGTGAGCTGTTGGAGCGCGTGCGCTCTATCCGGGCTAGTGAACGCCGTATATGGTTACAGATTACAGATATTTTTGCTGAAATCTCTATCGACTATGACCCACAAAGTACGTTGACTAAGCAATTCTATGCTGATGTACAGAATAAGTTTCATTATGCAATCACTGGCCAAACTGCTGCGGAAATTATCTACACGAAAGCTGACCACACAAAAGACAACATGGGACTTACAACATGGAAAAACTCCCCTAACGGTCGCATACTGCAAGCAGATACCCAAATAGCAAAGAATTACCTTTCAGAAACAGAAATCCGTTCCCTTGAAAGAGGAATATCTAGCTATTTTGATTACCTGGAAAGACAGATAGAACAGCGAAAAGCTCAGACAATGCAACAACTAGCCCAAAGCATTGACCGCTTTTTGACTTTCCAAGAATACGATATTTTAGAAGGTCATGGGAAAATCACTTCCAAGGTTGCGAAAGATAAAGCAAAAGCAGAATACCAACTATTCAACAAAACTCAAAAGATAAACTCGGACTTTGAAAAAACTTTAAAACAGCTAACTGACGATAAAAAACTTTAAATACAAGCCTGTTTACTATAAACAAGCCCATATTAGCCCCATATCCGCCTTGTTTCCAACTCTGGTATTATTTACTGTCTGACTCTTTAAAATCGAATACAGGGCAAACTATGAAGCCCTAGCATGATATAAAACCTTTTTGATAATGGCTTGCCTGCTGATGTATTTTAGAAAGGTTTAAATCATGAAAATAACTGAAGTTATAAAAAAAGACGGTAGCAAAGTTTACCGTGCTAATGTATATTTAGGAGTTGACCAGGTAACAGGAAAGAAAGTCAAAACCAAGGTAACAGGTCGGACACAAAAGGAATTAAAACAGAAAGCCAATCAAGAAAAAATAGCTTTTCAAAAAGCAGGATCTACTAGACAAAAGGCTAGCACCATAAAAAACTATCAAGAATTAGCCAATCTCTGGTTAGAAAGTTATAAGAATACGGTTAAGCCAAACACTCAAGGCAATGTTAGAAAGTTAATTGATAATCATATATTGCCTATTTTGGGGGCTTATAAGCTCGATAAGCTCACTACTCCACTTATCCAGTCTATTATCAACGAACTTGCTGACAAGACCAATAGAGGGGAAAAAGGGGCTTTTCTACACTATGACAAGATACACGCTTTAAACAAACGTATCTTACAGTATGGCGTAACCATGCAAGCTATACCGTCCAATCCTGCGCGTGATGTTGTTTTACCTCGTAACACTCAGAAAGCAAAGCGGAAAAAAGTAAAGCACTTTGAAAATCAAGAACTAAAAAAGTTTCTTGGTTATCTCGATAATTTAGATAGCGATAGATATCGTTACTACTATGAGACAACGCTCTATAAGTTCCTATTGGCTACTGGTTGCCGTATCAATGAGGCTTTAGCTCTTTCCTGGTCTGATATAGATTTAGATAATGCCGTGGTACATGTCACCAAAACACTAAATCGGGATTTAGAAATTAATAGCCCAAAATCTAAGGCTAGTTATCGGGATATAGATATAGATCAAGCGACTGTTAGCATGCTAAAACAGTACAAACTACGCCAAACTAAAGAGGCCTGGAAGATAGGACAACGTGAAAGCGTGGTATTTTCTGATTTCATTCATGAGTATCCTAGCAGTTCAAGACTTAAAAGAAGATTGCAAACACATTTTAAGCGTGCTGATGTTCCTAACATTGGCTTTCATGGATTCCGTCACACTCACGCTAGTCTCTTGCTTAACTCTGGAATACCATACAAGGAACTCCAGTACCGCCTAGGTCATTCCACTTTATCAATGACCATGGATATATATAGCCACCTCTCCAAAGAGAACGCAAAAAAAGCAGTATCATTCTACGAAACTGCACTAAAAGCACTATAGGGGGAGCAAAAAGGGGAGCAAATTCAAAAATCAACATTTCAAGACAAAGTAAAAATCCAATAGCAACAGGTTTTTTGTTAGATTTATTTTGAAAAAGGCCGATTTTGTAGTATAATAGTACGGTGTGAAAAAATCTGAAAAATGAGAAAGGATAAGGGATATGAAACAAGTTTTTCTCTCTACAACAACTGAATTTAAAGAGATCGATACGCTTGAACCGGGTACTTGGATCAATCTCGTCAATCCGACTCAAAATGAATCACTCGAAATCGCTAACGCCTTCGATATTGATATTGCCGACCTTCGAGCACCGCTCGATGCGGAAGAAATGTCTCGTATTACCATTGAAGACGAGTATACCCTGATTATCGTTGACGTGCCGGTCACAGAAGAAAGAAATAACCGTACCTACTACGTAACCATCCCGCTTGGTATTATCATCACCGAGGAAACAATTATCACTACGTGTTTGGAACCATTACCGGTCCTCGATGTCTTTATCAATCGTCGATTGCGTAATTTCTACACCTTCATGCGTTCGCGTTTCATCTTCCAGATTCTTTATCGCAATGCAGAGCTTTACCTAACAGCCCTTCGTTCGATTGACCGTAAGAGTGAACAAATCGAAAGTCAACTGCATCAATCAACTCGTAATGAAGAATTGATTGAGCTCATGGAATTGGAAAAAACTATCGTCTATTTCAAGGCCTCCCTCAAAACAAATGAGCGCGTGATTAAGAAATTGACCAGCTCAACTAGCAATATCAAAAAATACCTTGAAGACGAAGACCTGCTTGAAGATACCCTGATTGAAACCCAACAGGCCATCGAGATGGCAGATATTTATGGAAACGTCTTGCATTCTATGACAGAGACCTTTGCCTCTATCATTTCTAACAACCAGAACAACATCATGAAAACCTTGGCCCTTGTGACCATCGTCATGTCCATCCCAACCATGGTCTTTTCTGCCTACGGGATGAACTTTAAGGATAATGAAATCCCCCTAAACGGTGAACCAAATGCCTTCTGGTTAATCGTCTTTATCGCCTTTGCTATGAGTGTCTCGCTCACTCTCTATCTCATCCATAAAAAATGGTTCTAAGAGGAGTTCCTATGTCTCAGATTGATCTACAAAAATTAACAAAGAAAAACCAAGAGTTTGTCCACATCGCTACCCAACAATTCATCAAAGATGGAAAAACAGACGCTGAAATCAAGGCTATTTTTGAGGAAGTTATTCCCCAAATCCTTGAGGAGCAAGCCAAAGGTACGACTGCTCGTTCCCTCTATGGCGCACCAACTCATTGGGCTCATAGTTTCACTGTCAAGGAACAATATGAAAAAGAGCATCCAAAAGAAAATGATGATCCAAAACTCATGATTATGGACTCAGCCCTTTTCATCACTAGCCTCTTTGCCCTCGTCAGCGCCCTCACAACCTTCTTTGCGGCAGATCAAGCTTTCGGCTATGGATTTGTCACTCTCCTATTAGTTGGACTGGTTGGTGGATTTGCCTTCTACTTGATGTACTACTTTGTTTACCAATACTATGGACCAGATATGGACCGCAGTCAACGTCCGCCTTTCTGGAAATCTGTACTAGTTATCCTAGCTTCTATGTTCCTTTGGTTGCTTGTCTTCTTTGCAACAAGCTTCCTACCAGCTAACCTTAACCCAGTACTTGCTCCATTGCCACTAGCTATTATCGGAGCAGTCCTCCTAGCCCTTCGCTTCTATCTCAAGAAACGCTTGAACATCCGCAGTGCAAGTGCAGGACCAACACGTTATTAAGAGAATGATAAAAGCAACTGCAGGTGCGGTTGCTTTTTTACTACTTTCTTGATTTAAAAGCATTCTTCTGAAATCCCACATAGCTTCCTCTTATCTTTTGTGATAAAATAGGCTCATACTCAATGAAAATCAAAGAGCAAACTAGGAAGTTAGCCGCAGGTTGCTCAAAGCACAGATAAAGCTGACGTGGTTTGAAGAGATTTTCGAAGATTATCAATCTATTTCTAGGAGGATAAGATATGGTTTCTACTATTGGTATTGTTAGTTTATCTAGTGGCATTATCGGAGTGGACTTTGTCAAACACGAAGTGGACTTGGGTATCCAACGTCTCAAGAACCTGGGACTCAATCCTATCTTTTTGCCCCATTCGTTAAAAGGCTTAGACTTTATCAAGAACCATCCTGAAGCTCGTGCAGAGGATTTGATTCATGCCTTTTCTGATGATAGCATCGATATGATCCTATGTGCCATCGGTGGAGACGATACCTATCGCTTACTACCTTATCTTTTTGAAAATGACCAACTCCAAAAGGTTATCAAACAAAAAATATTTCTTGGTTTCTCGGATACAACCATGAACCATCTCATGTTGCATAAACTAGGAATCAAGACTTTTTATGGGCAATCCTTCTTAGCAGACATTTGTGAATTGGACAAAGAAATGCTAGCCTATAGCCTTCACTACTTTAAAGAATTGATTGAGACTGGAAAAATCTTAGAAATCCGCCCTAGTGACGTTTGGTATGAGGAACGAACTGATTTTAGTCCCAAGGCTCTGGGGACACCTCGTGTCAGGCATGCAAATACCGGTTTTGACTTGTTGCAAGGAAATGCACAGTTCGAGGGAAAAATCCTCGGTGGTTGCCTCGAATCCCTCTACGATATCTTTGACAACTATCGATACACAGATAGCACGGAGCTCTGCCAAAAATACAAACTTTTCCCTGACTTGTCAGACTGGGAAGGAAAGATCCTCTTGCTAGAGACAAGCGAAGAAAAGCCTGATCCAGAAGACTTCAAAAAGATGTTGCGGACTTTAAAAAACACTGGTATATTTGAGGTCATCAGTGGACTCTTGGTAGGAAAACCTATGGATGAAACTTTCTATGACGACTATAAAGAGGCACTATTGGATATTATTGACAGCAATATCCCGATTATCTATAATCTAAATGTCGGCCACGCAACTCCAAGAGCAATTGTACCCTTCGGAATCCACGCCCATGTAGATGCACAGGAGCAAGTCATCCGCTTTGACTATAACAAATAAAGCTGGGAAGAATTTCTCAGCTTTTTTCTATATTCTCAAATATTCTAATTACCTGTACTCACTAATTCCTGCTTTTCCACTCACAATCATTCTCGTGGTCATCAACTAGTCCTGCAGCCTGTAGAAAAGACAAGACAGCGACTGGGCCTGTGAACTTGAAGCCTCGTTTTTTGAAATCTTTGGCTAATTTCTCAGACAAAGGTGTTTTAGCTGGGGCTTGGCGATAATCAGGAACATCGTTAACGACAGTTTTTCCCTCAACAAAAGACCAAAGATAGGCATCAAAAGAGCAGTACTCTGCCTGTAGTCGTAGAAAGGCTTGAGCGTTAGCGCGTGTAGCAAAAATCTTGGTTCTATTTCGGATGATGGCTGGATTCTCCAGCAAGGCTTCCAATTCGGTGTCGGTCATCTCTGCGACCGCTTGAATTTGATAGCCATGAAAGGCTTCTCGGAAAGCTTGGCGTTTGTTGAGCACCGTTTCCCAAGACAGGCCTGCCTGATAGGTTTCCATACACAACAACTCAAACAATACTTGGTCATCATGGAGGGGCTGGCCCCACTCCTCATCATGATAGGCGATGTAGAGCGGATTGGTCATCTTGACCCACGAACAACGTTTTGTCATGCTCTGCTCCTATTTGACCAACATTTTAAGGGCAGACTTGATATAGTTCTCAGCTGTATCTGTCGTTCCTTCAAAGAATTTCTTGATTTTCTTGAGCTCAGTTGCCTTGTAGCCCAGAGCCAACATGGCTTCCATAGCTTCTTCCAATTCTTGGTTTTCAGCGCTAGCTTGCACTGCCACCTTAGCAGGAAGGTCATCTCCTGCAACTACTACCTTGCCTTCCAAGTCCAGCACCATCTGCTGGGCTGTTTTCTTGCCAATTTTAGGGAACTTGGTCAAGTAGGTGATGTTCTTGGTTTCGATGGCTTGAACCAAACCAGCATTGTCATCGACAGCGATAATAGCAAGAGCTGACACAGGACCAATCCCAGAAACTGAAATCAGGCTGAGAAAGAGCTTTTTCTCGTCTTCTGAGCGAAATCCATAAAGTAGATGCGCATCCTCACGCACGACTTGATGCACATAAATCTGAGCTTCTTGGTTAACCTGTCCTGAGTGAGCATAGGGATTAGCCACATGCAGGATATAACCGATACCATTGGTTTCAAGAACAATGTATTTGGCAGTGATTTTGGTAATGATTCCTTTTAAATATTCGTACATAGTTTTCCTTTTCTCTTATTTCGTTTATCTAGTATATCATATTTTCTTTATCCGAGGAGCGAGAATCGATTATCACAAATACAGTATATCAAAAATAATTTATGTTTATCTGTTGACATATTCAAAATTAAGTACTATAATCATCTGTAATTGAATAACTATCTTCAGGGCAGGGTGCAATTCCCTACCGGTGGTATAGCCCACGAGCCGAAAGGCATGATTTGGTGAAATTCCAAAGCCGACAGTATAGTCTGGATGAAAGAAGATGAAAGTATATTTGTGCTTTTTGCGTGCTCTGAAATGATTACCTGTCATTTCAGAGTATTTTTGTTAATTGCATAAGTTCTCTTTTGTATGCCTTGAATAGTCCCCTATTCAAGGTATATTTTTTTGGAGGTAGTGAGATGAGCGACTCAGAATATATGAAATTAGCAATAAAACTGGCACAAAAAGGGGCTGGTTACGTCAATCCCAATCCTATGGTCGGCGCAGTTATTGTAAAAGATAATCACATTATCGGACAAGGATATCATGAGTTTTTTGGTGGCCCACATGCTGAGAGAAATGCTCTTAAAAACTGTAGAGAATCCCCTGTAGGAGCGACGCTTTATGTAACACTTGAACCCTGTTGTCACTTCGGGAAAACACCTCCTTGTATAGACGCTATAATTGATAGTGGTATTACAAGAGTAGTCATTGGAAGCCTAGACTGCAACCCTATTGTATCTGGAAAAGGAGTAAAGATACTTGAGGAAAATAATCTTCAAGTTACTGTTGGAGTTTTAGAAAATGAGTGTCTTAACTTAATAAAAAGTTTTAGAAAGTATATTACCCAGCATGTACCCTATGTTTTTATGAAATATGCAATGACAATGGATGGAAAAATAGCCACTAAAACAAACCAATCCAAATGGATTACTGGGGAAGAGGCAAGAAAGCATGTGCATCAGTTACGACACCATGTTAGTGCGATTATGGTGGGAGTCAATACTGTTATTCAAGACGATCCTTTGCTGACATGTAGATTGGAAGAAGGAAAAAATCCTATCCGTATCATATGCGATACACATTTACGAACTCCTCTTACCTCTAAAATCGTAAAAACAGCAAATGATATTAAAACTTACATCGCCACTTCCTCTGAAGACAAAAATAAAATGAAGCTATATCAAAATCATGGCTGTGAAATACTTTCCATAAAGAAAAGAGGCAATCATATAGACTTATCAAGTTTAATGCAACATCTAGGAAACATGCAGATTGATAGCCTACTTCTAGAAGGGGGCAGTCTAATGAATTGGAGTGCTTTGGAACAACAAATTGTTGATGATCTGAAAATATATATTGCACCAAAAATTTTTGGAGGCCGTGCCAAGTTTCCTGTCGGAGGCGAAGGTATTTCTTTGCCAAATGACGCTATTAGCTTGAAACCTTATGCTTTTTCTCAAATAGGAGATGACTATCTCATAGAAAGTGAAGTGATTTATCCATGTTCACAGGAATAATTGAAGAAATCGGAAAAGTTGAAAGAATACAGAAAGACTCTCGTAATTGTAAACTATCAATTAAAGCCTCAAAAATATTAACGGATATTCATTTAGGCGATAGTATAGCAGTAAATGGTATCTGTCTTACAGTTACTCATTTCAATCATCAAGCCTTTACAGTTGATGTAATGAATGAAACATGGAGTCGAACAGCTCTTACTCTATTAAAACATGGAAGTGAGGTAAATCTAGAAAGAGCCTTATCTGTCAACGGTCGACTTGGGGGTCATGTCGTTACAGGACACATTGATGGTACAGGAAAAATCTCGTCAATAAAAAAAGATGATAATGCTGTATGGTATCAAATCAACACACAAAAAGAAATTTTAGATTTAATAGTTGAAAAAGGATCTATTACAATTGATGGCATTAGTCTGACTGTCGCTAAAGTCTCCAAACTAAACTTTTCAGTATCTGTTATCCCTCATACCTTGGAACAAACCATTCTTAAGAGTAAACAAGTCGGGAGTACAGTAAATCTTGAAAATGATATCTTAGGTAAATATGTGCAAAAACTGATGGATAACTCTCCAAAATCAGAAATATCTAAGGAACTATTATATCAAAATGGATTTTAGTAGAAAGGATGATTAGTCAATGGAATATCGAAAAATACAAGAAGCATTAGAGGCATTGCAGAAGGGACGACTTGTTCTTGTTATAGACGACAAGGATAGAGAAAACGAAGGAGACTTAATTTGTTCCGCACAAGCAGCTACAACAGAAAATGTTAATTTCATGGCTACTTATGCCAAAGGATTAATTTGTATGCCTATGAGCGAACGTTTAGCTAATCAATTAATGCTTTCACCTATGGTTGAAAACAATACAGATAATCATAAGACTGCTTTTACAGTTTCAATTGATTATAAAGAAACGACCACAGGTATTTCTGCAGAGGAAAGAGGACTGACCGCACGTATGTGTGTAGCTGAAGATATAAGCCCCTCTGATTTTCGCAGGCCAGGACACATGTTTCCTTTAATTGCAAAAAAAGGTGGTGTTCTAGAAAGAAATGGACACACAGAAGCAACTGTTGATCTATTAAAATTAGCAGGACTAAAAGAGTGTGGCCTATGTTGTGAAATAATGAATCATGATGGCAAAATGATGAGAACAGATGATTTAATTCAGTTCTCGAAGAAACACAAGATCCCACTAATTACTATCAAAGAATTACAAGAATATAGAAAAGTATATGATCAGCTGGTAGAACGAGTTTCAACTGTCAATATGCCTACTAGATACGGTAATTTCAAAGCAATTAGCTATATAGATAAGCTAAATGGGGAACATCATCTTGCTCTTATTATGGGAAACATAGAGGACGAAGCCAATGTATTATGTCGGGTCCACTCTGAATGTTTAACAGGAGATGTTTTAGGCTCTTTACGGTGCGATTGTGGACAGCAATTCGATAAAGCTATGAAAATGATTGCTGAGAATGGTTCGGGTGTCTTACTTTACTTGCGACAGGAGGGACGAGGAATTGGACTTATCAATAAATTAAAAGCCTATCATTTACAAGATCAAGGAATGGATACGCTTGATGCCAATCTTGCATTAGGCTTTGAAGGTGATTTAAGAGAATATTATATTGGAGCACAAATGCTTAAAGACCTGGGACTACAGTCACTACATTTACTGACAAATAATCCTGACAAGGTTGAACAGTTAGAAAAATATGGAATTACCATTTCCAGTAGAATACCAATCGAAATAGAAGCTAATCCTTACGATAGTTTTTATTTAGAAACAAAGAAAAATCGAATGGGTCACATTTTAAATATGGAGGAAAAATAAATGAACACTTATGAAGGTAATTTAGTAGCGAACGATATTAAAATAGGTATTGTTGTAGCGAGATTTAATGAATTTATAACTTCAAAATTATTATCTGGAGCACTAGATAATCTCAAAAGAGAAAATGTAAACGAAAAAGATATCGAGGTAGCCTGGGTTCCAGGAGCTTTTGAAATACCACTGATTGCATCAAAAATGGCAAAAAGTAAAAAATATGATGCAATTATCTGCTTGGGAGCTGTCATTAGAGGTAGTACAAGTCATTATGATTATGTATGTAGCGAGGTATCTAAGGGAATCGCCCAAATCAGTTTAAATAGCGAAATCCCAGTTATGTTTGGTGTGCTAACGACAGATACAATTGAACAAGCCATAGAGCGAGCTGGCACTAAAGCAGGAAATAAGGGTTCTGAGTGTGCACAAGGAGCTATTGAAATGGTCAACCTAATTCGCACATTGGATGCATAGAACAGACTCTACTTTTAAGTGAATAAAGAAACTTGGCAAAATCGCAATTTAATACTCTATGAAAATCATAGAGCAAACTAGGAAGTCAGTCGCAGATTGGTAAAACACAGCTTCGATGTTACAGACAAAACTGGCAGAATTAGCTCAAAACACTATTTTGAGATTACTGATAAAACGGACATAGTTTAAAGAGATTTTTGACGAGTATTCGGAAGAAAAAAAGTAAATATTTCCATGATAAAACGCATAGAATCAAGGTTTTTGAACACCTGATTTTATGCGTTTTTCTGATTTTGAAAATTTTTCCCAGACTTTTTGTACTTTGTATACTCAATGAAAATCAAAAAGCAAACTAGGAAGCTAGCCGCAAGCTGTACTTGAGTACGGTAAGGGGACGCTGACGTGGTTTGAAGAGATTTTCAAAGAGTATTAATATTTCCCCAATTCACGAAGACTAGTGTGATTTTCCTGAATGCGTCGGAACATTTTTTCCATATCCGACTTGGTAAAATGCACCAAAACAGGACGTCCGTGGGGACAGTTGTAGGGATTGTCACATTGAGAGAGCTGATAAAGCAGCTGTCTGGCCGAATGATCGTCAATACGATGATTGGCCTTGATAGATCGCTTGCAGGACATCATAATAGCCAGTTCTGCTCGGTATTTCTTGATAGAAACTTCCTTGGTCAAAAGGAGCATGTCGCACATCTCATAGATGCCTGATTCAATCTCTTCTTCTGCCATCCAAATAGGATGTTCACGTAAGATAAATTGATTTTCCCCGTACTCTGCTAGAAAGACGCCCACTTCCTCTAAAAGAGGCATTCTTTCCTTGAGACGGAGGGCATCATCCGCTGGAAATTCAAAGATATAAGGCACTAGGAGTTGCTGCTGGCTCTGGTCAACATTGCCAATGCTTTCACGGTACT
>CAJZGT010000001.1 GCA_916048145.1 uncultured Streptococcus sp. | reverse complement strand
CTGGAACATCTTACCACGCAGGATTTGCTTCTAAGAAGATGTTGGAAGAATTGACTGATACACCAGTGGAACTTGGAATCTCATCTGAGTGGGGCTATGGTATGCCACTTCTCAGCAAGAAACCACTCTTCATCTTTATCAGCCAATCTGGTGAAACAGCGGATAGTCGTCAAGTTTTAGTCAAGGCTAATGAAATGGGAATCCCAAGCTTGACAGTGACAAACGTCCCAGGTTCAACTCTTTCTCGTGAAGCCAACCATACCATGCTCCTTCATGCAGGTCCTGAAATTGCCGTGGCATCAACCAAGGCTTATACAGCACAAATTGCAGCCCTTGCCTTCCTTGCAAAAGCAGTTGGAGAAGCGAACGGCAATGCTAAAGCGCAAGACTTTGACTTGGTTCATGAATTGTCAATTGTAGCTCAGTCTATCGAATCAACTCTTTCAGAGAAAGAAACCATTGAAGCCAAGGTTCGTGAGCTTCTTGAAACAACTCGCAACTCCTTTTATATTGGGCGTGGTCAAGATTACTACGTAGCTATGGAAGCAAGCCTTAAACTCAAAGAGATTTCTTACATCCAGTGTGAAGGCTTTGCGGCAGGAGAACTCAAGCACGGAACTATTGCCTTGATTGAAGAAGGAACGCCTGTCTTGGCTCTCTTGTCAGATCCAGTCCTTGCTAACCATACTCGCGGAAATATCCAAGAGGTCGCAGCCCGTGGTGCCAAAGTCCTCACTATCGCAGAAGAGAATGTAGCCAAAGATACCGACGACATCGTGCTTACGACTGTACACCCTTACCTCTCACCAATCTCAATGGTCGTACCAACACAATTGGTCGCTTACTTTGCAACACTCCACCGTGGCCTTGATGTGGACAAACCACGTAATCTTGCTAAATCAGTAACGGTAGAATAAGCTAAAAAAGTCTAGTTATCTAGGCTTTTTCTTGTGAGCAAATCGGTTGCTTGTACTCAAGATTAGTGTTAGAATAATTTTTCAAAATGAAGGACCGGAATAGACAAGGAGAATCACTGTGGTAGAATTGGGAATTTCAACATTTGGAGAAACAACGGAGCTTGAAGGGACTGGGCAAACTTACAGTCATGCTGAACGCATTCGCCAGTTGGTGATAGAGATTGAGCTGGCTGATAAGGTTGGTTTGGATGTGTATGGAATTGGTGAGCATCATCGAACGGATTTTGCGGTTTCTGCGCCAGAGATTGTTCTGGCAGCTGGAGCAGTCAATACCAAGAAAATCCGTTTGACCAGTGCAGTCAGCATTCTCTCAAGCATGGACCCTATTCGTTTGTTCCAACAGTATGCCACTATCGATGCTTTGTCAAATGGACGTGCGGAGATTATGGCTGGAAGGGGTTCTTTCACGGAATCTTTTCCCTTGTTTGGCTATGATTTGAAAGACTACGAAGCCCTCTTTGATGAGAAATTAGACTTGCTCCAGTTAGTCAATGAAAAGACTAAGCTAGACTGGAAAGGTCGCTTGACCCAAACAATTTCTGGCAAAGAAGTTTACCCTCGTCCAGTTCAGGACAAATTACCCTTGTGGATAGCGACAGGTGGTCATGTCGAATCAACAGTGAAGATTGCTCAGGCTGGTCTACCGATTGTCTATGCCATTATTGGTGGTAATCCACGTTATTTTAAAAAGTTGATTCAGGCTTATCGTGAGCTTGGGATCGAAGCGGGTTATGCCAGTCAGGAACTAAAGGTTGGAGCTCATTCTTGGGGTTGGATTGCTGAAGATGGCGAGCAGGCTGTAAAAGATTATTTCCATCCGACCAAGCAAGTGGTGGATGCTATTTCCAAAGACCGTCCGCATTGGCAGGAATTGCGTTATGAGCAATATTTGGAGCAAGTTGGGCCAAATGGTGCTATGTTTGTGGGCAATCCAGATCAGGTGGCAGAAAAATTGATTCGCATGATTGAGGATTTAGGTTTGGACCGCTTTATGTTGCACCTACCGCTTGGTTCCATGCCTCATGAACAAGTTCTGAGAGCTATTGAACTTTTTGGAACACAAGTGGCACCAAAAGTACGGGCTTACTTTACCATGAAAGAGGCTTAATAAAAAATCCTAATCAAGTTTATTATGACGGCAAATATTGTGCAAAAATCAATCCCCCGAGCGTTAAGGCTTGGGGGATAGTTCTATAGGAGGGCTAGTTTAGTTCTCTTTTTTGTTTTTTAGCAAGAACCCGAGACCTAGAAGAGCAAGGAGACTAATTCCTGCAAACAGGAGTTTGTGATCATTTTTGGTTCCTGTATTTGGTAGTTCAGCTTGTGAATCAGCTGTAGCTTGGTTAGGTTTATTTTCTGCATCAGCTACTTTTGTATCTGGTTTTGCAGAATCAGGTTTAGTTTGTGGAGCTGGAGTTTGCTGTTCCGGTTTGACTACTCGGTTTGACATATTGTCTTGGCTGTTATTTTGCCCTTGTTCTTGTTTTAAGCTTGAAAGGTCAAATTCTGGTTTTTCTTCCACAGCTGGGGCAACGATGGCACCACCTTGAGATAAGCGGAGAACGACAGCAGTGAGAGCGTTCAATTTCAAGCCTTTTTCAGTCCATTCGAGACCTTGAGGGTTGGTAATTCCTACGGGTCCTGCTTGGTTTTCATCAGCCAAGACTTCGGCCTTTCTCAAGTGAGCAAAGGTAGTTCCCAAGTTGAACTCGCGAGCTTTTTCGTCCGCATTGACAAAGACTGCGTAGATATCACCGTTTGGAGCAGTGATTTGGTAACCGATCACTACATCCTCTTTCTCCACACCATTTTGACCTGGGACAGTGATGAGGCGAACACGGTCTTTGATATCTTGGAGACTCTTAAGTCGGAAGGCATCTGTAGATTGACGAAGGGCAATCAACCCTTTCATATAGTCACGGCTCTTGACATTTTCAGGATATGCTTTTCCATCTGTAGCCTTAGTCCAGTCAAACTTGTTAATAGCATCACTAGAATCGTAAGAGTCATGGATGAAGTAAGGATAGTCAAATGGATTGCCGTCCTTATCACGCAACAAGTGAGATTTGTTTGGTTGTTTGTCCTCTGCTACTGGAGTTTTGTAGGCTGGGTCACGGAATTGTTTGGTGCGTCCATATTCCTGACCAGAGTGGATAAACGGAGTTCCTTGAGCTGTTAAGACCATGAGATTTCCAAGTCGCAAACGACGGTGGATTTCAGAATAGTTCTCAGCTTTGCTTGGATCTTTTTTGATAGATTGGGCGATGATGTCAAAGAGGGTCAAGTTATCATGGGCTGCGATGTATTGGATGACATCTCCAGGGCTGTCAGCTTCAAAGTTGGTTGGTTGAGCAATGAGATTTTTGAAGACAGTGTTGATATCACGCTTGCCACCTGTGATAAAGGCAGGTTGACCTTCGTTTGGATAACCAGACTTGAGGTTGTTACGGATGTCATCTGAGAAGACAGCTACAGTATCGGTATGTTTCATCCAATCTTGGTCAGCAGCTTTAGTAGGCATATTTTCATCACCAGCATAGGTTCTCCAACCTTCACCAAGCATGATTAGGTTTGGATTGAGGGCGCGTGCAGCCTTGTACGCTTCTTCGATAGAAGCGGCATCATGGTCTCCCATCATATCGAAACGGAATCCATCAACTTTGTAGGTATCAACTAGATACTTGATAGAATCAACTAGGAGGCGTTTGGTCATATAGTGAGTTGTCCCCAAACGTCCACCACCAAAGCTAGTTCGAGGTGTTCCATCGGCATCCATAAAGTGATAGTAGTTTGGCTCTAAATCTTCAAAGATATCGACCTTGGCTGTATGGTTATAAACGACATCCAGGATAGCTCCCATGCCACGTTTGTGGATCTCGTTGATGAGGTTTTTAAATTCTGCGATTCGTTTTTCTGGATTTTTAGGATCGCTTGAGTACATACCAGTCAAGGAGAAGTAGTTTTGAGGGTCATATCCCCAGTTGTAGTTGCTGTTGCTTGAAGCATAGTCAGACAAGCGTTCATGGTTTTTCAATTCATTGACAAAGTAGTAAGACAAGACTGGAAGGAGCTGGATGTGGGTTACACCTAAGTCTTTGAGATAGTCTAGTTTTTCGATAAAGGCTTCAAAGGTACCAAATGGTTTGGTCAAGTCTTTTGCGATGGCAGGATCTGAAGTGAAGTCACGCACATGAGCTTCGTAGATAACGGCATCTTCACGCGATTTGAAGTTGCGAATCTTGCCATAGGTCAAGTCTTGCGGACCTAACTTCGCTGGATCGACAAAGGCAGCCTTAGAGACTTTATGAGCGGCATCTGTTTTTGCTAGGTCACTATTCCAAGCCGCTAATGATTTGGCATAAGGGTCAAGAACGAGAACAGTTTTACCTTGGCGCTCGATTTGGTAGTGGTAGTAGTAGCCAGTGTAGTTGCTGATACCGAGACCAGAGTTTTCATTCAGAGTTTGCTTCCAAGTTCCTCTTTCCCCTTTTTCAAGAGCGACAGTTCTAACCACTTTTTCAGGGTTATTCTTGTCGTAGACAACGACAGAAACCTTATCAGCACTTGGTGACCAAAGGGTTAAATCAACTTGTTTTCCTTCTTCTTTGAGGTCAGCTCCCAGTTTTCCATCATAACTGTATGTCTCATCTTTAAGTCGCCAGCTTGTTTTGGTAGTGAATTGGTCGGAATTGTAGCTAACAGTATAGGGATGTTTTGTGTCCGAGAAATCTCCGCTGTAAGTCACTTTCTTGCCAGCTTCATCTATTGCAACATCAGTGATAGTTACCTTGTTTCCTAGGTGATTCGTGATGCTAGAGTGCTTGAGGATATCCTCTTTTTTAGCACCGACAAGTGTTGAAAAACTACTTTCAATGCTAGAAGTTCCTACGTGTTGAGCTCCTGTCATGCGGATATCGTGCACATAATAGGGGTTGGTGTAGATGGTTTCGTCATCGTCTTTTAGGAAAATTTGGCTATGATTTTTCAAATCTGTGAACTTATAATCTTCTTTACGGATTTTCACATCGTCTCCTTGTTTCTTTCTGTCTAGTAATAAAAATCCAAGGTCTTTAGCTGCATCTTTGAGTGGAATATCGATATAGCGACCATATTTGCCTGTAGCTGTAAAGTCTGTTCCGTTAGGCCATTCACCACTACTTGGATTTTTCACATCTCCCCAGTACCAGAGAGATTTCTTGTCATAGTTGCCATCTGTACGGTAGTAGTTGACGCGAATAGTTCCTGCAGGTTGTGGCTCGTAAGAGAAAACCTTGTGATCTTGGTCCAACCAAGCCTCATTCATCTTTGGTGCCAGTTTTTCTACAGATTTATCTCCGGTCAGATTTTTTCCAGCTGTATTATTGATGAGGAAGCTAATTTTCTTGGCTTGTTCTCCCTTTAATTTGACATCTAGGTAGTAGCCGTAGTCATCTTTTTTGGCATCCTTGAAGGACAAGGCTCCGTTAGGCCAATTTTCAGATGGTTTTTCAACATCGTCCCAAGTCCATAGTCCTTGACTATCCTTGTTTTCTTCAGGGAGTTTTTTGACGTGGATACGGAAGTAGTTGTCTTCGATTGGCTCTTCTGCCTTAATTTCAGTCGCTGCTGGACTAATAGCAGTAGTTGGCTCACTTGAACGATCTTGTCTGGTTTGTGGTGCTGAATCGGCTGGGATTGAAACAGGAGTTGTTGGCTCTGTTGCAGGTTTTTCTTCTTTTTTCTCTAGGGAAGCGTTTGCGCTATCAGGTGAAGAAAAATCGCTTTCGTTCTTGCCAGCGATGTTTGTTGTATCAGTAAGAGGTTGAGTAAGGGAGATTGTATTTCTGTTGCTGGGTTCGTTAGTGGTTGGTGTATTTTCGTTTGCTGAGATAGTTGGTGTAGCCATGGCAAGCAGAACAAGGCTTGCTCCAATAAGGACAGAACCAGTTCCATTTTTGAGGGAACGGATGCTGTAAACCATTTTTTTCTCAGTGTGAGATGGTGTTTTTCTCATAATGATTCTCCAATCAATAAATTTCTATATCAGTATAGCACTTAGTAAAATAAGATGCAAGCGTTTTCCTAAAATTAAACTAAAAGAAAAATCGTAACAGGTTTTGCTACGATTTAGTCAGTCTTTCTTTATGAATTTGAGAAGCCAGAAGGTGGAGATGGTGGAATAATTCTGAAGTAGAGAAGTTACGACTGTAGATAAGTGGTTTAGGAGAGTTAGTGACAGGAAAGGTAGTGATAACAATATCGTGAGGGATTTGATTGAGAACTGAGAAAGAAATCGTAGGTTCTTCCCAAAAATCAAATAGATAGAGATTGTTGCCGTAGTGAGTTAGGGTGTCGATTAGGTTTTGTGCGTGATGACTATCCAAATGACTAATGACTAAAACACGTATTTTGGGAAGTTTTTGAAGTAATTGGACTAAAATTCGTTGCCCTTGGATAGAAAAGGTGTAGACAAGTTCTTGTAGCTTACTTGGGTGATTTTCTAGCCCTATTTCAGTCAGGTAAGATTGGAATTTGTGTTGACTTACTTCAAATAGTTTTGGAAATTCTACTTGATAACTGCTTAAAATTTGGGATTTCTGTCTGTCGAGAGACTGGTTACTGAGTAAATGGAAGAAATCAGATTGGGCAGTGTAGTGGAGGAGCCAAATCAATTCCTCACGATTTTCAATCTGTAGGTGAAATTCTTTAGCTAACTCTTCTAAGATTTGACTCAATAAACGGTAGGATTTTTGGATATGATGAATATCACCCAGTGCTCCGTTGTTAGGATTGTTTGCAATTTGAAGAGATTTGATTGGGTTTGAAAATAGCTGTTCCAGTGTTTCCATTGTCGGTTCAAAGCAGAGTTTTTTAGCCATCTTCTTAATATTTTCTTCAAACTGCGTAATTTGCATGAGAGAACTGTAGTGACTGGTTAAAAGAGGAGTAGGATTTTCAATCAAATGACTTTTATTAAACCGCTCTAGATTGATAGCTAGGGTATATTTGATTTGCCGTAAGCTACTGAGGTTGGGTGAAACTTGTTGGGCGTCCAAAAATAGCTGAATCAAGTGAGTGAGTGATTCTTCAGAAATAGAAGGGAAGGGCCAATCTAGAAAGTCGTAACTTTGGCTAAAGTAGTCTAGATAAAAGGCACGAATGTCCTCTTCTGTTCCCTTCATGACTAAAGGGGAAAGTTGGATGCTGATGCCATAATGTTGCGGAAGTTCAGTATTTAGATGATGGATGATTTCCTGAACTCGTTCGCAACTAATCACAAGTTCCTGACACATTTGCTCAAGTGATTGTCCCTCTTTGAAAAATAGACAGTTCAAAAAAGAATAGGTTTCAGATTGTTTAAAAATCGCAATCCTAGGATCCGAGGTGTTTTGAAAGTCAAATTGCAATTGAATACCTTTATTTCTTGATTGAAGCAGGAGGTTTGGAAATAATTGCTCAAGCTTAAAAAGGTGTTCTTGCAATTCTTCTATTGAAAAATTCAGCCTCTCAGCCAAGACTGGAAGTTCTATCCAATCATGGTGTTTGGTTACTTTTTCCAGTAAGAATAGCAAGTCTTGTTCAGTCTTAGAAAGCAAGATATTCATCATAAATCTCCCTATATATTTATACATATATATTAAAAGAAAAACCTAGTAAAGTCAAGAAAAACAGCCTATGATAAAATAGGGAAATCGTAATTTACCATATTTTTGTGAACTACTAAACTGAAAATGAAGTTTGCAAAGTAATCATTGAATTTAAATTTTTATAGGAAAAGATTTTGTCAAAAAATCGTCAATCCTCTTGAAAAATCTAGCTAAATAGGGTATAATATGAGTAATCATTTGTCGTAGGTTTTGTCTGAAATATTGTCCAGACAAGGCTCACAGCAGTTAAATCTTCTGAAAAAGTCAGATTTAGCTGCTCTTTTTGTGCTTTTTTTCAGGATTTTGAGTACTTGTAACAAAGACTTAAAGATTCTGAAAATTTATCAAGAGGACACGGTGATAGGGGTTTTTAAAACCATATGACGATTAGAAAAGCCTGATTGACAAGGCTTGGAACTTATTTACAAAGGAGAATCATCTTGGCAGGACATGACGTTCAATACGGGAAACATCGTACCCGTCGTAGTTTTTCAAGAATCAAAGAAGTTCTTGACTTACCAAATTTGATTGAAATTCAAACTGACTCATTCAAAGCTTTCCTAGACCATGGTCTTAAGGAAGTGTTTGAAGATGTATTGCCAATTTCAAACTTCACAGACACAATGGAGTTGGAATTTGTTGGCTATGAAATCAAGGAACCAAAATACACGCTAGAAGAAGCTCGTATCCACGATGCTAGCTACTCAGCACCAATTTTTGTAACCTTCCGCTTGATCAATAAAGAAACAGGCGAAATCAAGACCCAAGAAGTTTTCTTTGGTGATTTCCCAATCATGACCGAAATGGGTACTTTCATCATCAATGGTGGTGAACGTATTATCGTATCTCAGTTGGTCCGCTCACCAGGTGTTTACTTTAACGATAAAGTTGATAAAAACGGTAAAGTGGGCTACGGTTCAACTGTTATCCCTAACCGTGGAGCTTGGTTGGAACTTGAAAGCGACTCAAAAGATATCGCCTATACTCGTATCGACCGTACTCGTAAGATTCCATTTACAACCTTGGTTCGTGCGCTTGGTTTCTCAGGTGATGATGAAATCTTTGATATCTTTGGTGATAGCGAATTGGTTCGCAACACTGTTGAAAAAGATATCCACAAGAACCCAATGGACTCTCGTACAGACGAAGCCTTGAAAGAAATCTACGAACGCCTTCGTCCAGGTGAGCCTAAGACTGCTGAAAGCTCACGTAGCTTGCTTGTAGCTCGTTTCTTTGACCCACGTCGCTATGACTTGGCAGCAGTTGGTCGTTATAAGATCAATAAAAAACTCAATGTTAAAACACGTTTGCTCAACCAAACCATTGCTGAGCCATTGGTAGATCCTGAAACAGGAGAAATCTTGGTAGAAGCTGGTACAATCATGACTCGTAGCGTGATTGAAAGCATTGAAAGCCATTTGGATGGCGACTTGAACAAGATTGTCTACATTCCAAATGATGCAGCCGTTGTGACTGAGCCAGTTGTTCTTCAAAAATTCAAGGTTGTTGCACCAACTGATCCAGACCGTGTTGTAACGATCATTGGTAATGCTAATCCAGATGACAAGGTTCGTATCGTCACTCCTGCAGATATCCTTGCTGAGATGAGCTACTTCCTCAACTTGGCTGAAGGACTTGGCCGTGTAGATGATATCGACCACCTTGGAAACCGTCGTATCCGTGCGGTTGGTGAATTGCTTGCCAACCAAGTACGTCTTGGACTTTCTCGTATGGAACGTAATGTCCGTGAACGTATGTCTGTTCAAGACAACGAAGTCTTGACACCACAACAAATCATCAATATCCGTCCTGTAACAGCTGCGGTTAAAGAATTCTTTGGTTCATCACAGTTGTCACAGTTCATGGACCAACACAACCCGCTTTCTGAGTTGTCTCACAAACGCCGTTTGTCAGCCTTAGGACCTGGTGGTTTGACACGTGACCGTGCTGGATATGAAGTACGTGACGTGCACTATACTCACTATGGCCGTATGTGTCCAATCGAGACACCTGAAGGACCTAACATCGGTTTGATCAATAACTTGTCATCTTACGGACACTTGAACAAGTATGGTTTTGTTCAAACACCATACCGTAAGGTTGACCGTGAAACAGGTGTTGTCACGAACGAAATCGTTTGGTTGACAGCCGATGAAGAAGATGAATTTACTGTAGCACAGGCTAATTCTCGTCTGAATGAAGATGGAACATTTGCTGAGAAAGTTGTCATGGGACGTCACCAAGGGGTCAACCAAGAGTATCCAGCTAATGTTGTTGACTACATGGACGTATCACCAAAACAGGTAGTTGCCGTTGCGACAGCATGTATTCCTTTCTTGGAAAACGATGACTCCAACCGTGCCCTCATGGGTGCCAACATGCAACGTCAGGCTGTGCCATTGATTGATCCAAAAGCACCTTACGTTGGTACTGGTATGGAATACCAAGCAGCTCATGATTCTGGTGCTGCTGTTATTGCTCAGTATGATGGTAAAGTTACTTACGCAGATGCTGACAAGGTAGAAGTTCGTCGTGAAGATGGTTCATTGGACGTTTACCACATCCAAAAATTCCGTCGTTCAAACTCAGGTACTGCTTACAACCAACGCACTCTCGTAAAAGTTGGAGATGTCGTTGAAAAAGGCGATTTCATTGCTGACGGACCTTCTATGGAAAATGGAGAAATGGCGCTTGGACAAAACCCAATCGTTGCCTACATGACTTGGGAAGGTTACAACTTCGAGGATGCCGTTATCATGAGCGAACGCTTGGTTAAAGACGATGTCTACACATCTGTCCACCTTGAAGAATACGAATCAGAAACGCGCGATACAAAGCTTGGGCCTGAAGAAATTACTCGTGAAATTCCAAACGTTGGTGAAGATGCCCTTAAAGACCTTGACGAAATGGGTATTATCCGTATCGGTGCTGAGGTTAAAGAAGGCGATATCCTTGTAGGTAAAGTAACACCTAAGGGTGAGAAAGACCTTTCAGCTGAAGAACGTCTCTTGCACGCTATCTTCGGAGACAAGTCTCGTGAAGTGCGCGATACTTCTCTTCGTGTACCACACGGTGCCGATGGTGTCGTTCGTGATGTTAAGATCTTTACACGTGCAAATGGAGATGAGTTGCAATCAGGTGTTAATATGCTGGTTCGCGTCTACATCGCTCAAAAACGTAAGATCAAGGTCGGAGATAAGATGGCCGGACGTCACGGAAATAAAGGGGTTGTCTCTCGTATCGTTCCTGTAGAAGACATGCCTTACCTTCCAGACGGAACTCCAGTCGATATCATGTTGAACCCACTTGGGGTGCCATCACGTATGAATATCGGTCAGGTTATGGAGCTTCACCTTGGTATGGCTGCTCGTACTCTTGGTATTCACATCGCAACACCAGTCTTTGACGGAGCAAGTTCTGAAGACCTTTGGTCAACTGTTAAAGAAGCTGGTATGGATAGCGATGCCAAAACAATCCTTTACGATGGACGTACTGGGGAGCCGTTTGATAACCGTGTTTCTGTCGGAGTCATGTACATGATTAAACTCCACCACATGGTTGACGATAAATTGCACGCTCGTTCAGTCGGGCCATACTCAACTGTTACCCAACAACCACTCGGAGGTAAAGCTCAGTTTGGTGGACAACGTTTCGGTGAGATGGAGGTTTGGGCTCTTGAAGCCTACGGTGCGTCAAATGTTCTTCAAGAAATCTTGACTTACAAGTCTGACGATATCAACGGACGTTTGAAAGCTTATGAAGCTATTACAAAAGGAAAACCAATTCCAAAACCAGGTGTTCCAGAATCCTTCCGAGTTCTTGTCAAAGAATTGCAATCTCTTGGTCTTGACATGCGTGTCCTTGACGAAGATGACCAAGAAGTGGAACTTCGCGACTTGGATGAAGGAATGGACGAAGATGTCATCCACGTAGATGACCTTGAAAAAGCCCGCGAAAAAGCAGCCCAAGAGGCTAAAGCAGCCTTTGAAGCTGAAGAAGCTGAGAAAGAAGCAAAAGTGGAAGCAACAGAAGAAGCTGCTGAAGAATAAGCAGTTCACTTAGAATAGAAAGGGAAGAAATAGTGGTTGATGTAAATCGTTTTAAAAGTATGCAAATCACCCTAGCTTCTCCAAGTAAAGTCCGTTCATGGTCTTATGGAGAAGTCAAAAAACCTGAAACAATCAATTACCGTACCTTGAAACCAGAACGTGAAGGACTCTTTGATGAAGTTATCTTTGGTCCTACAAAAGACTGGGAATGTGCTTGTGGTAAGTACAAACGCATTCGTTACAGAGGAATTGTTTGTGACCGCTGTGGGGTTGAAGTAACGCGTACGAAAGTTCGTCGTGAGCGTATGGGACACATCGAATTGAAAGCTCCTGTATCTCACATCTGGTACTTCAAGGGGATTCCAAGCCGTATGGGCTTGACCCTTGATATGAGCCCTCGTGCCCTCGAGGAAGTTATCTACTTTGCGGCTTATGTGGTGATTGATCCAAAGGATACACCACTTGAGCACAAGTCTATCATGACAGAGCGCGAATACCGTGAGCGCTTGCGTGAGTATGGTTATGGATCATTCGTTGCCAAGATGGGTGCCGAAGCCATCCAAGACCTCTTGAAACAAGTAGATCTTGAAAAAGAAATTGCTGAACTCAAAGAAGAGTTGAAAACAGCGACTGGACAAAAACGTGTCAAAGCCATCCGTCGTTTGGATGTTTTGGATGCCTTTTACAAGTCTGGAAACAAACCTGAATGGATGATTCTCAACATCCTTCCAGTTATTCCACCAGATCTTCGTCCAATGTTGCAGTTGGATGGTGGCCGTTTTGCCTCATCTGACTTGAACGACCTTTACCGCCGTGTTATCAACCGTAACAACCGTTTGGCTCGTTTGCTTGAGTTGAATGCACCAGGTATCATCGTTCAAAATGAGAAGCGTATGCTTCAAGAAGCGGTTGACGCTTTGATTGACAATGGTCGTCGTGGTCGTCCAATCACAGGACCAGGTAGCCGTCCACTGAAATCATTGAGCCACATGCTTAAAGGGAAACAAGGACGCTTCCGTCAAAACTTGCTCGGTAAACGTGTTGACTTCTCAGGACGTTCCGTTATCGCCGTTGGTCCAACTCTTAAGATGTACCAATGTGGTGTGCCACGTGAAATGGCGATCGAGCTCTTTAAACCATTCGTGATGCGTGAAATCGTTGCCCGTGATATCGTGCAAAACGTCAAAGCAGCTAAACGCTTGGTGGAACGCGGAGATGAGCGTATCTGGGATATCCTTGAAGAAGTGATTAAAGAACACCCAGTGCTTTTGAACCGCGCACCGACCCTTCACCGTTTGGGTATCCAAGCCTTCGAGCCAGTCTTGATTGATGGTAAGGCCCTTCGCTTGCACCCACTTGTCTGTGAAGCCTACAATGCCGACTTTGACGGGGACCAAATGGCCATCCACGTACCGCTTTCAGAAGAAGCCCAAGCAGAAGCTCGTATCTTGATGCTAGCTGCTGAGCACATCTTGAACCCCAAAGATGGTAAACCAGTTGTTACTCCGTCTCAGGACATGGTTTTGGGTAACTACTACTTGACTATGGAAGAAGCTGGTCGTGAAGGTGAAGGAATGGTCTTCAAAGACCGTGACGAAGCGGTTATGGCTTACCGTAATGGTTATGTTCACCTCCACTCACGTGTTGGTATCGCAACAGACAGCCTCAACAAGCCTTGGACAGAAGAGCAAAAACACAAGGTCTTGCTTACAACAGTTGGTAAAATCCTCTTCAACGACATCATGCCAGAGGGTCTACCATACTTGCAAGAACCAAACAATGCCAACTTGACAGAAGGCGTTCCAGCTAAATACTTCTTGCCACTTGGTGGAGATATCAAGGAAGCTATTAACAATCTTGAACTCAACCCTCCATTCAAGAAGAAAAACCTTGGAAATATCATCGCTGAAATCTTCAAACGTTTCCGTACGACAGAAACTTCTGCCCTACTTGACCGCATGAAGAACCTCGGTTACCACCACTCAACTCTTGCAGGGTTGACAGTGGGTATTGCCGATATCCCAGTCGTTGATGACAAGGCTGAAATCATTGAAGAATCACACAAACGTGTAGAACAAATCACAAAACAATTCCGTCGTGGTATGATCACAGACGACGAGCGTTACAATGCCGTTACAGCTGAATGGCGTGCTGCCCGTGAAAAACTAGAGAAACGCTTGATTGCCAACCAAGATCCTAAGAACCCAATCGTTATGATGATGGACTCTGGAGCCCGTGGTAACATCTCAAACTTCTCACAGCTTGCCGGTATGCGTGGTCTGATGGCTGCTCCGAACGGACGTATCATGGAATTGCCAATCCTTTCAAACTTCCGCGAAGGTTTGTCAGTACTCGAAATGTTCTTCTCAACTCACGGTGCCCGTAAAGGTATGACCGATACGGCCCTTAAGACAGCCGACTCAGGTTACTTGACTCGTCGTTTGGTTGACGTTGCCCAAGACGTTATCATCCGTGAGGACGACTGTGGAACAGACCGTGGTCTCTTGATCCGCTCTATCGCAGAAGGAAAAGAGATGATCGAGTCTCTTGAAGAACGTCTCAATGGTCGTTACACTAAGAAAACCGTTAAACATCCAGAAACTGGTGCAGTGATCATCGGTCCAAATGAGTTGATTACAGAAGACAAGGCGCGTGAAATTGTCAATGCTGGTGTGGAAGAAGTGACTATCCGTTCCGTATTTACATGTAACACTCGTCACGGTGTCTGCCGTCACTGTTACGGTATCAACTTGGCGACTGGTGATGCGGTTGAAGTTGGTGAAGCAGTTGGTACAATCGCTGCCCAATCTATCGGGGAACCTGGTACACAGCTTACAATGCGTACCTTCCACACGGGTGGGGTTGCCTCAAATACCGATATCACTCAGGGTCTTCCTCGTGTCCAAGAAATCTTTGAAGCCCGTAATCCTAAAGGGGAAGCGGTTATCACAGAGGTTAAAGGACAAGTTACTGCTATCGAAGAAGATGCATCAACTCGTACTAAGAAAGTCTTTGTTAAGGGTGAAACTGGCGAAGGTGAATACGTCGTTCCATTTACCGCTCGTATGCGTGTCGAAGTTGGAGACCAAGTAGCGCGTGGTGCTGCTCTTACAGAAGGTTCTATCCAACCAAAACGTCTCCTTGCAGTTCGTGATGTCTTGTCAGTTGAAACTTACCTTCTCGGTGAAGTACAAAAAGTTTACCGTAGCCAAGGGGTAGAAATCGGTGACAAACACATCGAGGTAATGGTTCGTCAAATGATCCGTAAAGTCCGTGTCATGGATCCAGGTGACACAGACCTTCTCATGGGTACCCTCATGGATATCAATGACTTTACAGATGCCAACAAAGATGTCCTTATCGCAGGTGGAGTTCCAGCGACAGGTCGCCCAGTCCTTATGGGAATTACCAAAGCCTCACTTGAAACCAACAGTTTCTTGTCAGCGGCTTCCTTCCAGGAAACAACTCGTGTCCTTACTGACGCAGCTATCCGCGGTAAAAAAGACCATCTCCTTGGACTTAAAGAAAATGTTATCATCGGTAAGATTATCCCAGCAGGTACTGGTATGGCACGTTACCGTAACCTTGAACCACATGCTATCAACGAAGAAGAATACCTTAATCCTCCAGTAGAGGAAGAAGGGAATGAAGAAACAACAGAAGTAGTTGTGGATACTGCCGTTGAAACTGTGGAAGAAACAGTAGAATAAAAGAGAATGAGAGAGCCTTCGGGTTCTCTTTCTCTTTTCTGAAAACTTTCTCCATTTTTCCATGAAATGTGGTAAAATAAAAGAAAGAAGCTGACAAAGGAGACGGGTATGGAACAAACATTTTTTATCATTAAACCAGACGGTGTAAAAAGAGGGCTAGTTGGTGAAGTGTTGAAACGCATTGAACAACGTGGATTTATAATTGAAAAATTGGAGTTGCGTTCACAGCTTTCAGAAGACTTGATTGACCAGCACTATCAGGACTTGGTTGGTCAAAGTTTTTACCCACCGATTCGTGAATTCATGACTTCAGGACCGGTTCTTGTGGGCATCATTTCAGGCCGCAAAGTAATTGAAACTTGGCGGACCATGATGGGCGCAACTCGTCCAGAAGAAGCTTTACCAGGGACTATTCGAGGTGATTTTGCAAAAGCGGCTGGTGAAAACCAAGCTATTCAAAATATTGTACATGGATCAGATTCAGAAGAGTCAGCTAAGCGAGAAATTGCTCTTTGGTTTGAGAATTAAATAAGTGAAAGAACAGTTCTGTTATAATGGAACTGTTTTTTGTACCGTTCAGCGTCTAAATATGACATTTTAGCGGGGATTTATTATTTTCTAATCCTATCAGAGTATAATTTTATTTAGGGAGGAAAAGGAAATGATGAAATCAATTCGTGTTTTATTATTATCAGCTGTCGTTCAAATTTTATTTGGAAGTTGTTTATTGTGGAAGGAAACATTTTTATCTTTAAGACAAGTTAATGTGTATTTTTTAATTCTCATAGTCGGAGTTTCTGGATTTTGTGCTGGAATTAATTACTTTCATACCTCGGGTCAGAAACGTCATAGCATTTTGCATTCTCAGAAGAAAGTCTGGATGGTTTATACGATTCTTTTGGTGGTCAATTTGTTAGCAGCTTGTCTGGTTTTGTCAGAAAGTATCCAAATTCACAACAAACTACAGCAGGATTTGGTTGATCTTTTTCTACCGTCATTCTTTTTTTTACTAGGTATTGATTTGTGGATTTTTCTGCCTTTTGATAAATACCATCGTGATTTAGAAAATTTACTGAACAGGAAGAAAACAGGATTGATATCCATCCTGGCAACTGTTATTTTTTTGAGAAATCCCTTGACGATTTCTTCAATTCTTGTCTATATAGTTTTGGGATTTCTATGTGCACGATTTATTTTCCCAAAATCTATTCAGAGAGAAATTTCATTTTATGGCCATATTATTCGAGATATTTTATTTGTGATTAGTATGTTTGTTTTCTTTTAAGTTAATCAGCTAAAGTGCTAGTGATTTCCAAATTTATAATAGTAAATTTTAAAGAAAATTCACACAAAAAGAAACTTTCTGGTATAATAGTAACATGTACACAAAAAATGAAGAAGAGCTTTTAGCTCTTGGAGAAAGATTAGGAAACCTGCTTAAAAAAAATGATGTCTTAATTTTGACTGGAGAGTTGGGGGCAGGAAAAACAACTTTTACAAAAGGTTTAGCAAAGGGATTGGATATCCATCAAATGGTTAAGAGTCCAACCTACACCATTGTGAGAGAGTATGAAGGTCGTCTTCCGCTTTATCATTTAGATGTTTATCGTATTGAGGGCGACGCTGATTCTATTGACTTGGATGAGTTTCTCTTTGGTGGTGGGGTGACCGTCATCGAGTGGGGGCATCTTTTAGGTGAGGATTTACCGGATTCATATTTAGAATTGGAAATTCTAAAAGAGGATGAGGGTCGTCAATTGCGCTTTAATGCTCAAGGTCATAGAGCAGAACAACTTCTTAAGGAGCTTTCAGATGGAGTATGAGTTGTGTATTCGTGAGGCTGAAGTTCAAGATGCAACTGATTTGATTGCTTTTTTAAATCTTGTAAGCAAGGAAACAGATTTTACTAGTTTAGATGAAGAGGGAATCATGATGAGCGAATCAGAGATGATACTTTTTATCGAAAAACAAGCTAGTTCAGAAAATCAAATTACTCTCTTAGCTTTATTAAATGATACAATTGCAGGAGTCCTGAATATTACTGCAGATCCTCGTTTAAGGGTTCGGCATATCGGAGATATTTTTTTAGTTGTTCAAAAGAAATTTTGGAATCAAGGCTTGGCAGGTATTCTTTTAGAGGAAGGTATCGAGTGGGCTAAATCAAGTGGTATTTTACGTCGTTTGCAACTAAGTGTACAAAAAAGAAATGAGGCTGCTATTCACCTATACTCTAAAATGGGATTTACCATGGAGGGATTGCAGGAAAGAGGAGCCTATCTAGAAGAAGGGACATTTTTGGATGTTTGTCTCATGGGCAAACTGATAGATGAATAATGATATGGTTAAAAAATTAATCGGAACAGTGCTTGCTTTTCTAGTAGTAACAGTGTTAGGTGTTGGAGTTTATGCCTATACAATTTATCAACAGGGAACAGCAACGTTGAGTCAAAAAACTTATAAAAAAATTGGTGAAGAAACAAATGTAATTGAGGCGACGGAGCCTCTGACTATTCTTTTGATGGGAGTGGACACTGGCAATATCGAACGTACAGATCGTTGGGAAGGAAATAGTGATTCTATGATTCTCATGACAGTCAATCCTAAAACAAAGAAAACAACCATGATGAGTTTGGAACGGGATATTTTAACAAAAATTCAGCAAAAAGATGGTAGTGTTGAGGAAGCTAAATTAAATGCCGCCTATGCTGGTGGTGGTGCGGAATTGGCAATCTCAACTATCCAGAAAATGATGAATATTCATATTGATCGTTACGTTATGGTGAATATGCAGGGGCTGCAACAATTGGTTGATGCAGTTGGCGGGGTGACTGTAAATAATACACTCGGTTTCCCAATTTCGATTACTGACCAGGAAGAATTTAATAAAATTTCCATTGGTGTTGGACAGCAGACTTTAAATGGTGAAGAAGCGCTTGTTTATTCTCGTATGCGTTATCAAGACCCTGAAGGAGACTATGGTCGTCAAAAACGTCAGCGTGAAGTGATTCAAAAAATTGTTGAGAAGGTCTTGAGTCTGAACAGTGTGAGTCATTATCAAGGGATTTTAAAAGCTTTGACTGACAATATGCAAACAAACGTTGATTTATCAGCGAAAAGTATTCCACAATTACTTGGTTATCAAGAATCTTTCAAGAATATTGAAACACATCAATTGCGTGGAGAAGATGCAGAACTGCAGGGGATTTCTTACCAGATTGTTACAACTGAGCATATGTTAGAAATGCAAAATCTCTTACGTCGTTCACTAGGTAAAGAGGAAGTAACTGAAGTAGAAACCAATGCTGTTTTATACGAAGTGGCCCTTGGAAAAACCGCTACATCAACGAATGCTTCAAGTGTTGAAATAGAACAAAATTAATAATGAAATCGTGGGAAATTTCCTGCGATTTTTTCAAAAAAATACGAATAGATAGGTAGGAGGAAACATGAAAGCAGAAATCATTGCTGTTGGAACAGAGATTTTGACAGGACAGATTGTCAACACCAATGCCCAGTTTTTATCGGAAAAATTAGCAGAGATTGGGGTAGATGTATATTTTCAGACAGCTGTAGGAGACAACGAAGCCCGTCTCTTATCCCTGCTTGAGATTGCCAGTCAACGTAGCAGTCTGGTGATTTTGACAGGTGGTTTGGGGCCAACTGAGGACGATTTGACCAAACAAACCCTGGCTAAATTTTTAGGGAAAGAATTAGTCTTCGATCCTCAGGCTCAGGAGAAGTTGGATGTCTTTTTTGCCCAGCGACTAGACTATGCCCGAACACCGAATAACGAAAGACAAGCTCAACTTGTAGAAGGAGCGACTCCGCTACCAAACGAAACAGGACTGGCTGTGGGGGGAATATTGGAAGTCGATGGAGTGACCTATGTCGTCCTTCCCGGTCCACCAAGTGAATTAAAACCCATGGTTTTAAACCAACTTCTACCTAAGTTGATGACAGGGAGTAAGCTATATTCCCGAGTTCTTCGTTTCTTTGGGATTGGCGAAAGTCAGTTGGTTACGATTTTGTCTGATTTGATTGATAATCAAACAGATCCGACCTTGGCCCCTTATGCCAAGACAGGAGAAGTCACTCTGCGTCTGTCAACAAAGGCTAGCAGTCAAGAAGAGGCGAATCAAGCGCTGGATATCTTGGAAAATCAAATCTTGGACCGCCAGACTTTCGAAGGAATTTCTTTACGATATCTTTGTTATGGTTATGGGGAAGAAACTAGTTTAGCTAGCATTGTGGTAGAAGAACTGAAAAGGCAAAGGAAAACTATCACGGCTGCAGAGAGTTTGACGGCAGGGCTTTTCCAAGCTACTGTGGCGGATTTTTCAGGAGCTTCAAGTATATTTAAGGGTGGTTTCGTGACCTATAGCCTGGAGGAAAAATCAAAGATGTTGGATATTCCTGTCAAGGACTTGGAAGAACAGGGTGTGGTGTCTGAATTTACAGCTCAGAAGATGGCTGAGCAAGCACGAATCAAGACCCAGTCTGATTTTGGCCTTAGTTTGACTGGAGTGGCAGGTCCAGATAGCCTAGAAGGGCACCCAGCTGGGACAGTCTTTATAGGCTTGGCTCAAGAGCATGGAACTGAGGTCATCAAGGTTAATATTGGAGGCAGAAGTCGAGCAGATGTACGTCACATTGCGGTTATGCATACCTTTAACCTAGTTCGCAAGGCTTTATTAAGTGACTAACTTTTGATATAATAGTAGATAGGTCTAAGGACCATTAGAATGTAGGAGAATAGAATGGCGAAAAAACCAAAAAAATTAGATGAAATTTCAAAAAAATTCGGGGCAGAACGTGAAAAAGCCTTGAATGACGCTCTTAAATTGATTGAGAAAGACTTTGGTAAGGGTTCAATCATGCGTTTAGGTGAACGTGCAGAGCAAAAGGTTCAAGTGATGAGCTCCGGTTCCTTGGCTCTTGACATTGCCCTTGGTTCAGGTGGTTATCCTAAGGGACGTATCATTGAAATCTATGGACCAGAGTCATCTGGTAAGACAACGGTTGCCCTTCATGCAGTTGCGCAAGCGCAAAAAGAAGGTGGTATTGCAGCCTTTATCGATGCGGAACATGCCCTCGATCCAGCTTATGCTGCGGCCCTTGGTGTCAACATTGACGAATTGCTCTTGTCTCAACCAGACTCAGGAGAGCAAGGTCTTGAGATTGCAGGAAAATTGATTGACTCAGGTGCTGTAGATCTTGTCGTAGTCGACTCAGTTGCGGCCCTTGTACCACGTGCGGAAATTGATGGAGATATCGGAGATAGCCACGTTGGTTTGCAGGCTCGTATGATGAGCCAGGCCATGCGTAAACTTGGTGCTTCTATCAATAAAACCAAAACAATTGCCATCTTTATCAACCAATTACGTGAAAAAGTTGGGGTCATGTTTGGAAATCCAGAAACAACTCCTGGTGGACGTGCTCTGAAATTCTACGCATCAGTCCGTTTGGATGTTCGTGGAAGCACACAGATCAAGGGAACTGGTGACCAAAAAGATACCAATGTCGGTAAAGAAACTAAAATCAAGGTCGTGAAAAACAAGGTGGCTCCACCATTTAAGGAAGCCTTCGTTGAAATCATGTACGGAGAAGGGATTTCTAAGACTGGTGAACTCTTAAAAATCGCAAGCGATTTGGACATCATCAAAAAAGCAGGAGCTTGGTACTCTTACAAGGATGAGAAAATCGGGCAAGGTTCTGAAAATGCTAAGAAATACTTGGCAGATAACCCAGAAGTCTTTGATGAGATTGACCATCAAGTCCGTGTTCAATTTGGTTTGATTGATGGAGAAGAAGTTGCTGAAACTAAAAAAGATGAGGCGGTCCAAGCAGACTCTGTGAATGAAGAAGTAACTCTTGACCTAGGCGATGAGCTTGAAATCGAAATTGAAGAATAAGCTGTCAAAGTAGTGGAGAAATCCACTGCTTTTTCGTTGCTTTGCTCTGGTTCTCAGCTTACGCATAGTTTGCTGTTTCTTGTCGCTCCTCTAGAAAGCTGATATAATAGCCTTATGAATAAAAAACGAACAGTGGACCTGATACATGGTCCGATTCTTCCCTCGCTCTTAAGCTTCGCCTTCCCAATCTTGCTGTCTAATATCTTTCAACAACTCTATAACACTGCTGATGTCTTGATTGTTGGACGATTTCTTGGTCAAGAATCTTTGGCTGCAGTAGGAGCGACGACAGCGATTTTTGACCTGATTGTAGGTTTTACTCTTGGTGTTGGCAATGGCATGGGAATTGTCATTGCCCGCTATTATGGAGCTCGGAATTTCACTAAAATCAAGGAAGCAGTAGCAGCCACCTGGATTTTAGGTGCTCTTTTGAGTGCTGTAGTGATGCTACTGGGTTTTCTTGGTTTATATCCTCTTTTACAGTACTTGGATACACCTGCAGAAATCCTTCCCCAGTCCTATCAATATATTTCTATGATTGTGACCTGTGTCGGTGTCAGCTTTGCCTATAATCTTTTTGCAGGCTTGTTGCGGTCCATTGGGGACAGTCTAGCAGCCCTTGGTTTTTTGATTTTTTCTGCTCTTGTCAATGTGGTTCTGGATCTCTATTTTATTACGCAACTGCATCTGGGAGTTCAATCCGCGGGACTTGCTACCATCATTTCGCAAGGCTTATCAGCGGTTCTCTGCTTTTATTATATCCGTAAGAGTGTGCCAGAACTTTTGCCCCAACTCAAGCATTTCAAATGGGACAAGGCCTTGTACGCGGATCTCTTGGAGCAAGGTTTGGCTATGGGCTTGATGAGTTCGATTGTATCTATCGGCAGTGTGATTTTACAGTCTTCTGTTAATACCTTTGGTGCAGTGATTATTAGTGCCCAGACGGCAGCTCGACGCATTATGGCCTTTGCCCTTCTTCCTATGACTGCTATTTCTGCCTCGATGACGACCTTTGCTTCGCAGAATCTTGGTGCTAAGAGATCAGACCGCATTGTTCAAGGACTTCGAATCGGCAGTGGTTTAAGTATATCCTGGGCAGTTTTTGTTTGTATCTTCCTTTTTTTTGCCAGTCCAGCATTGGTTTCCTTCTTGGCTAGTTCGATAGATGGTTACTTGATAGAAAATGGCAGTCTCTATCTGCAAATCAGCTCAGCTTTTTATCCCATTTTGAGCCTCTTGTTGATTTATCGCAATTGCTTGCAGGGCTTGGGGCAAAAAGTCCTTCCTCTGGTTTCTAGCTTTATCGAACTAATCGGGAAAATCGCTTTTGTGGTTTTGATTATACCTTGGGCAGGTTATAAGGGAGTTATCCTTTGCGAACCCTTAATCTGGGTTGCCATGACCATTCAACTGTACTTTTCACTGTTCCGTCATCCCTTGATAAAAGAAGGCAAGGCTATCTTGGCAACCAAAGTGCTATCCTAGCTGGATTTTGCTAAATAAAATCTATTTCCTCTAGTGAAAATCGAAAAAACTTGTGTTATAATAAGAAAGATTAAAATGTGAAAAAAGGAGATTCCTAATGGGACGTAAATGGGCCAATATCGTAGCTAAGAAAACAGCTAAAGATGGAGCTAACTCTAAAGTATATGCAAAATTTGGTGTAGAAATCTATGTAGCAGCTAAAAAAGGTGATCCAGATCCAGAATCAAACTCTGCTTTGAAATTCGTTATCGACCGTGCTAAACAAGCCCAAGTGCCAAAACACGTTATCGATAAAGCGATTGATAAAGCAAAAGGAAACACAGACGAAACCTTTACAGAAGGACGTTACGAAGGTTTTGGACCAAATGGTTCTATGCTAATCGTTGATACTTTGACTTCAAATGTCAACCGTACAGCGGCCAATGTCCGTGCAGCCTTTGGTAAAAACGGCGGAAACATGGGTGCTTCAGGTTCAGTTTCATACCTCTTTGACAACAAGGGAGTTATCGTATTTGCAGGTGAAGATGCCGATGCAGTCTTTGAGCAATTGCTTGAAGCAGATGTTGATGTGGATGATGTAGAAGCAGAAGAAGGAACAATCACTGTTTACACAGCTCCAACAGACCTTCACAAGGCTATTGTTGCCCTTCGTGAGTCAGGTGTCGAAGAATTCCAAGTGACAGAATTGGAAATGATTCCTCAGTCAGAAGTGGAATTGTCAGGCGATGACCTTGAAACCTTTGAAAAACTTTACAGCGTTCTTGAAGACGACGAAGACGTACAAAAGATCTACACAAACGTAGACGGATTCTAATTTAACCTAGAGAACATAATCCTAAGTGAAAAAATCACTTGGGATTTTTTGAATCAAGAAAATAGTTCTCTAGGAAACTTTTCCTTGACATCTCTTTTCAAAGTGGTAAAATAGTTCTCATGGAAACTTATTTAGTTCCTAGGAGAACAAAATGTGATAGTTAGAAAGGAGTTAATATGGATAAACCGATGTTAGTCTTTAAGCGTTTTGGTCATCAGATTCACCTGATGGTGCAAAAGGAAGCCAAGAGTTGTGGCATTGAATTTATGGGTGGACCGCAAGGGCAGGTTATGCGTTTTTTAGATCATTGTGAACAAAAAGAGGAACTGGTTCTGATTAAGGATATCGAGCAGGAACTCAATATTACCAAATCTGTTGCTAGTAATCTGGTTAAGCGTATGGTGCAAAATGGTTTGGTAGAATTGGAGGCGAGTCCTAGCGATAAGCGGGCAAAATTTGTTCGTTTGACGGACAAAGCACGTTCTCAGATGCAACAGGTTAAGGCTTTTTTTGAACGAATAGACAAGCAGTTGATGGAAGGCATTGATGAAGATGAATTACTGATTTTTGAGAAAGTCCTGGCTCAACTACAGGAAAATATCAAGGGAATAGGAGGAGAGAATGAAGAAATTAGCCAAACGAATTAGTAGAAAAGAATGGGGGATGATTTTACTAGCCATTCTCTTTACCTGCTTTTCGGTCTATCTAGAGTTGGAGGTGCCGACCTATATCTCGAAAATTACGGATTTGCTAGGTAGTCAAGGAACTAATTTAGATGAGTTGTGGCAGCCGGCAAGCATGATGGTGGGAATGTCCTTTCTAGCCTTCTTATCCGCAGTTGCAGTTGGATTTTTTGCTTCCCGAGTGGCTGCTTCTTATACTAGTAGGCTGAGAAGTGATATTTTTAATCGAGTTTTAGACTACTCGCAGACAGAGATTAAGAAATTCTCTATTCCCAGTCTCCTAACTCGTACCACCAATGACATTACTCAGGTTCAGATGTTGATTACCATGGGCTTGCAAGTAGTTACGCGTGGTCCGATTATGGCTATCTGGGCTATCGGGAAGATTTTAGGTCATTCAGAATACTGGCTCTGGGCCGTACTTGTGGCAGTGATTGTCAACGTTTTAATGACGACTGTTTTGATGACGTTAGCCTTTCCAAAACAGTCCTTGATTCAAAGTATGACTGATAAATTGAACAGTATTACTCGTGAAAGTTTAACAGGTATTCGTGTTGTTCGTGCCTACAATGCTGAGGATTACCAAAATGAAAAATTTGCAGCAGCAAATGATGAATTGACACGCTTGAATTTGTTTGTCAACCGTCTTATGGCTATTTTGAACCCTATCATGATGGGGATTTCAAGTGGTTTGAGTGTGGCGATTTACTGGATTGGGGCCTATGTAATCAACGATGCTGCTCCGACAGCGCGTCTCCCTCTCTTTAGTGACATGGTTGTTTTCATGTCTTATGCCATGCAGGTTGTCATGGGCTTCCTTCTCATGGGGGCGCTTTTCATCGTTCTTCCCCGAACCATGGTCTCTGCTAAGCGGATTAGTCAGGTTTTAGATTTGCATTCTTCTATCCAAAATCCTGCTCAAGTGCAGCAGGCTGATGAAAACCTAAAAGGTCAGGTCGAGTTTAAGGATGTGACCTTCCGCTATGCGGCAAATTCGGAGGCGGTTATCGAGCATGTTAGCTTTAGAGCAGAAGCTGGTCAAACAGTGGCCTTTATTGGGTCAACAGGTTCTGGTAAATCAACTCTGGTCAATCTGATTCCACGTTTCTACGATGTATCAGCAGGAGAAATTCTGGTAGACGGTCTTAATGTTCAAGATTATGACTTGAATGATTTGCGCAACAAGGTTGGTTATATTCCTCAGAAAGCGGTTCTCTTTTCAGGTGATGTTAAGGGCAATCTAGACTTTGGACAGAGTCAAGAAACACCACTTAGTGAGCAGGCTATGTGGCAGGCTTTGGAGTTAGCCCAGTCTAAGAACTTTATCGAAGACAAGGAAGCGGGCTTAGCGTCAGAAGTGGCCCAAGGAGGAACTAACTTCTCAGGTGGTCAAAGACAGCGTCTGGCCATTGCGCGTGCCTTGGCTCGGAAACCAGAAATCCTCATCTTTGATGACTCCTTCTCAGCCTTGGACTACAAGACAGACCGTGTCCTACGCCATGAGCTAGCAGAGAAAACCAAGTCTATGACCAAACTCATCGTCGCACAGCGTATTTCAACGATTATGGATGCAGATTTGATTTTGGTTTTGGATCAAGGTAAAGTCGTGGGACAAGGCACCCACAAGGAACTTCTAGCTAATAACGAAGTTTACCAAGAAATTGCCTATTCACAACTATCGAAGGAGGAATTGGAACATGGAAAATAAGAAAATGTCTCTTTTGAAACAGAGTAAACCCTATCTTGCAGGCCTCCAGTTTGCCCTTCTGATAGCCTTTCTAGCAACAATCGTATCCAATATCATTACTGTCTATGGTCCAACTCGCATCAAGGAAATGACTAATATTATTGCCAGTGGTCTGGAAACAAGTGTGGATGTCGCGGCGGTTGCAGCTATTGGTGGTTTTTTGGCCGTGATTTATGTGATCGGACTTCTATCAAATTATTTACAGGCCTTTCTGTTTACAACAGCTATTCAACGTTTTTCAGAGCGTTTGAGAAGAGCTATTGCAGAGAAAATCAATAGCCTGCCATTGGGATATTTTGATGGACATTCTCAAGGGGATACCTTGTCTCGTGTAACCAATGATGTTGACACTGCAGCCCAGTCCCTTAATCAAAGTCTGGGAACAGTTCTTTCATCTAGTTTATTGGTCTTAGCAGTCTTGGTAACCATGTTTGGGATGAACTGGATTTTAGCCTTGGTGACGGTTGTGTCAACTCTTATCGGTTTTGCTTTCGTATCCATCTTTATGGGCAAATCACAGGGCTTCTTTAAGAGTCAGCAACAGGATTTGGCAGCTGTAAATGGTTATGTGGAAGAAATGTACTCTGGTCATAACGTGGTGACCAGCTACAATGCTATCGAGAGCACGAAAGAAGAGTTTGCGACATTAAACCATCGTCTGTATGACAGTATATGGAAATCTCAGTTTATTTCAGGGATTATGATGCCGATTATGGTGTTTATTGGGAACTTTAGCTATGCCTTAGTGATTATCGTTGGTGCAGCCTTAGCTCTGAATGGGCAGATTAGTATCGGGATTATCGTTGCCTTTATGGCCTACGTTCGTATCTTTTCTCAGCCCCTTTCCCAAATTGCTCAAGGGATTACTAGTCTTCAGCAGGCTAGCGCAGCCATGGGACGTGTCTTCGAATTCTTAGGTGAAGAGGAAATGGAAGATGAATCTCATAAAGAAAGACAGTTGAGCGATATGAAAGGGCAAGTGGTCTTTGATCGAGTTTCCTTTGGTTACACACCAGAGCGAACCATCATTAATGACTTTTCTGCGACCGCTCATGCAGGTCAAAAGGTTGCCATTGTCGGACCGACTGGAGCTGGGAAGACAACTATTGTCAATCTTTTGATGAAGTTCTATGAGATTGATAAGGGAAGCATCCGTATTGATGGTGTCGATACCAAAGAGATGAAGCGTTCGGAAGTGCATGATGCCTTTTCAATGGTCTTGCAGGACACTTGGCTCTTTGAAGGAACCATTCGCGACAATCTTATCTATAACCAAGAGGGTATTAGTGATGAGCGCGTGATTGAAGCCAGCAAGGCTGTAGGGATTCACCACTTTATCATGACCCTACCAGATGGTTACGATACCGTCTTGGACGATACGGTAACCTTGTCTGTCGGGCAAAAACAACTCTTGACCATTGCTCGTGCTTTGCTGAAAGATGCACCACTCCTAATCCTAGATGAGGCGACCTCTTCGGTTGATACACGGACGGAGGAATTGATTCAGAAAGCTATGGATCGTTTGATGGAAGGCAGAACTTCCTTTGTTATCGCCCACCGCTTGTCTACTATCCGAAATGCTGATCTTATTCTAGTCATGAAAGATGGAAATACCATCGAGCAAGGAAATCATGACGAGCTAATGATGCAAGCTGGTTTTTACGCTGACCTCTACAACAGTCAGTTTACAGAAGATGAAGTAGAAGAATAAACCCAAAGAAGGCTTGACGGCCTTCTTTTTCTGCACTATACTAGAAGACAAGTGCTTCCCTGCAAATAAAATTTGAGTAAGTGATGAGAAAATATATGAAAAATTATCAAGAATGGTATGGCCACGTTGCTAGTAACATTAAAAATAAGCCCTTCCTTCTGAGCTTGTTAAGAACTTTCAATCGGTTCATGACAGTAGTTATGCCTATAGTATATCTGACCTTGTTAACCACTATCTATTTTCGAGAAGGATTTGGGAAACAGGTCTTGATGTATGTGTTTATCCCTGCATCAGGTTTTGTGATTTTGTCCTTTCTTCGTAAGAAAATCAGTGCCTCTAGGCCTTATGAGGAATGGGATATTAAACCTTTGCTTGACAGAGATAGTCCGGGTCAGTCTATGCCCAGTCGTCATGTCTTTTCAGCAACCATTATCTCCACGTCTTGCTTGCATGCTAGTCTAACTATGGGGATGATTTGTTTGACATTATCAGCCTTCCTAGGTCTAGTGAGAGTCTTAGGTGGCGTGCATTTTCCAAAGGATGTAGTGGTTGGTTATATTTGTGCTCTTGTGTGGGGTGTGCTTTTCTTTCTATTTTGACCTGTAAGTTAAGGCGGTCCTACAACCACTTACAAGTCTAAAGTAACCACTTGCTTTTTTGCTCTTGTTTTCTTATTTTAGCTTTGATATAGTAGAGTCAGAAAGGAGATGGAATGAAGTTACGAATCGAAATTGACAGCAATTTAGAGGAAACTGAAATTGTCATCAAGGCAGCGGCTTTGACAGATGAGATTGCGGATTTACAGCGCCTCTTGCAAGAATCCAAGTCTCCTAGGTTGATTTTTTATAAGGGGACGGGTGAATACTACTTAGACTTGTCAGAAATTCTCTTCTTTGAGACGGAAGGTAGCAAGATTTATGCCCATACTCAGAAAGATGCCTACGAGGTTCGGCTTAAACTCTATGAGTTGGAGTCTATCCTGCCCCGTTATTTCAGTCGAGTATCCAAGTCAACTATCGCTAATATCCGTCAGGTTTACTCGGTGGACAAGTCCTTTTCAGGAACGGGCACCATTTCCTTTTATCAGACCCACAAGGAGGTTCATGTCTCACGACATTACCAATCCCTCCTAAAAGAAAATCTAAGAAACATGAGGTAAGAACATGAAAAAGAAAGCATTTGGTATTGTGTTGCTAGTATTGGCGGCTTTAATATTATTACAAGGAAATTTTGGAATCCCTTCATTCGGTGGGCAAATTTGGCCTTTGCTTGGTATTGCATTTTTTGCCTATCAATCAGTTGGAGCTTTGTTGCGTCGTCACTTAACTTCAGCCTCTTTTACAGCTCTAGTGGCCTTAATGATTGCTAACCACTTTTATGGCATTTTACCAATTCCCAATCAGTCATTGTTCTGGGCAAGTATTTTAATCGTAATGGGTGTCAGCGCACTCACTCATTCTAACAGAACTTGGAATGGGAAAAAATGGTGGTATGATGGTAAAAAGACCATTCTTACAGATAAGGAAGTCGCTTTTGGGACTGGGACTTTCTACAAGCAAGACCAAGAATTGGTAGAGGATCAAGTAGAAGTTGGTTTTGGCAATGCCAAGATTTATTATGACAATGCAGAGATGTTGGGAGATAGCGCAACCTTGAAGATAGAAGTCGGTTTTGGGAATGCAGTTATCTATGTTCCTCAACATTGGGGAGTTGATTTAAAGGTAGAAACTTTCTGTGGCGTAGCCAAGGCAGATACTCCTCTAGCCCCAACCAGCAAAACCTTGATTATCCGTGGAGATGTGGCCTTTGGGAAGTTGGGAATTGTCTACGTTAAATAAAAAAATCTTCCAATTCCCTTGCAAAAATGAAGAAAGTGTGATAACATAGTACGGTATGTGGTGCTAGCACATCCGCTATATTAG